>JANLFY010000009.1 GCA_024653485.1 Bacillota bacterium
GGGGTGACATTTTCTCAGACCGCTTACAGGGTGACATTATCACAGGCCGACGACACTGGTCGGAGATCTCTCTTGACAAGAGGGCAGCAAAGAGTGTAGTGTAATGCCATATACGCATACGTACACATGGCTGCTGCGGAGCAGCTACCGGTAGGAGGCCTGGTTCGGCGGTTTCGTCCAGCGTCAGCTGCCGTGAGAGTGAATGCATAGGTATGCACTTAGGACGCCCTAGACTCACGAGAGGAGAGAAGAAGCCTTGAAGGACAGACACAAGAAAGTGTTCCTCGTGGACACGACGCTGCGAGACGGTGAGCAGACCGCGGGTGTGGTTTTCGCTCTCACCGAGAAGCTACGTATCGCGAGAATGCTGGACGAGATCGGCGTGGATCAGATCGAGGCCGGCATCCCCGCCATGGGTGGGGATGAAAAGGAGGCAGTGAGGGCGATAGCGCACGCCGGGCTCGAGGCCAGTGTCATGGCGTGGAACAGAGCAGTCATCTCGGACTTGGACGCATCGATCGAGTGCGGAGTGGACGCGGTGGCCATCTCAATCTCCACCTCGGACATACACATCTTCCACAAACTCCGCATGACGCGCGACCAGGTTCTAGATGCCATGACACAGGCGGTCGTGTACGCGGCGCAGCACGGTTTGTACATATCCGTCAACGCCGAGGACGCAAGCCGCGCGGACCCCGCGTTCCTCCTGGAGTTCGCCATGGCCGCGAAAGGCGCGGGAGCGAACAGGTTGCGCTATTGCGACACCGTCGGGTTTCTGGATCCCCTGGCGACATACGACCGCATCAAGGCTCTCCACGAGCAGACCGGCCTTGACATCGAGACGCACGCCCACAACGACTTCGGGATGGCGACCGCCAATACGTTGGCGGGCGTGAGGGCGGGCGCAAAGTACGTGGGGGTCACGGTCAACGGCCTCGGCGAGCGAGCCGGCAATGCGGCTCTCGAGGAGGTCGTGATGGCGCTCAAGCACATATACGGCATGGACCTCGGGATCAAGACCACCAGATTCAGGGAGGTCTCCGAGTACGTGGCCCGGGCCTCGGGCAGGGAGATCCCTCCCTCGAAACCCATTGTCGGCACGAACACGTTCGCTCACGAGTCGGGAATACACGCGGACGGCGTCTTGAAGAACCCTAAGACCTACGAGGTCTTTCCCCCTGAGGAAGTGGGCCTTCAGAGACAGATCATCATAGGAAAACACTCTGGAAAGCACGCCCTCAAAGCAAAGTTCCTTGAATACGGCATCAATCTAACCGACCAGGAAGCAGCGGCCATGCTGCCCGCGGTGCGCGCAACCGCGGTGAACCTCAAGCGTCCGCTGTTCGACAAGGAGCTTGTATATATATACGATGACGCGAAGAGGGAGATGTCTGCTCGCAAGTAGACGCCCGAGAT
Organism: Bacillota bacterium; assembly: GCA_024653485.1. Lineage (NCBI taxonomy): Bacteria > Bacillati > Bacillota > Bacillota bacterium. The sequence goes on from JANLFY010000009.1 coordinate 1,417, forward strand.
CGGGCAAGGACGTGTGATCGAGCATCGTTCCACGAGGGGCGTATCACGAGGGGCGTATGAGGGAGCATCGTTGTCTTGGGTAAGACCATCGCAGAGAAGATCATCTCAAGCCATTCAGGTACGGACGCGCGCGCGGGAGACATAGTCATTGCCAACGTGGATTTCGTCATGGGGCAAGACGGAACGTCGCCTTTGGCGATCAAGGCCTTTCGCGACATGGGTGGGAAGAAGGTCTTCGATCCCTCGAAGGTCGCCATGGTGATAGACCACGGCGCGCCCAGTCCGAACGAGGGCACAGCGAACCTGCACAGGCTCATGAGGGATTTCGCCAAGGAGCAGACTTTCGTCGTGTACGATGTCGGCGAGGGCGTGTGCCACCAGCTCATGCCCGAGCGCGGGCACGTCCTGCCAGGAGACCTGGTAGTCGGGGCCGATTCCCACACGTGCACCTACGGCGGAATCGGTGCCTTTTCCACGGGAGTGGGGTCCACGGACCTCGCGGCGACCCTCATTACTGGAAGGACATGGCTCAAGGTCCCCCAAAGCATGAAGATAGTGCTCAAAGGAAGGCTCCCGGTGGGCACGTATGGCAAGGACCTGGCGCTCTACGTCGCCGGCAAGGTCACAGCCTCCGGGGCGACGTACATGTCATGCGAGTACTGCGGGGAAGTGGTGGACCGCCTCGGAGTGGATGCCAGGCTGACGCTGTGCAACATGGCGGTTGAGATGGGCGCGAAGGCGGGGATCATCGCGCCCAGCGATGAGGTGCTCTCGTGGGTGCGCAGCCGATCGGGGAGGACGCCTCGCCCGGTGTTCGCAGACGAAGACGCCCGCTACACGGACGTGCGTGAGTTCGACGTCTCGCATCTCGCGCCGCAGGCTGCGCGTCCGCATCAAGTGGACAACGTGTGCGACGTTCAAGACCTCTCATCAGTTGAGATCCAACAAGCCTTCATCGGAACCTGCACGAACGGTCGGCTGGAAGACCTGCGCGTCGCCGCCTCGATACTCGAGGGAAGGACCGTGTGCCGATCTGTGCGGCTGGTGGTCGCGCCCGCTTCGAGACAAGTGCTCTTGGCTGCCTTGCATGAAGGTATACTGGAGATCCTGCTGAAGGCGGGCGCCACGGTGCTCCCTCCCGGATGCGGACCGTGCGTCGGCACCCACGGTGGCGTGCCTGCGGACGGCGAGGTCGTAGTATCCACGGCCAACCGCAACTTCAGAGGGAGGATGGGCAACCCGGCCGCAGAGATATACCTTGCGTCCCCGGCGACGGTGGCGGCCTCGGCTGTGACGGGGAGGATCACGGACCCGAGAGGGTTCCTAGGGTGAAGCTCCTTGCGCATCTCCACGATGAGAAGTCGGGCGGGCTTTGCGCCCGTCCAGCGGAGGCGAAGGCCGCATGCTCTTGAGAGGAAAGGCCCACAAGTTCGGCGATGACGTCAATACCGATTACATCATCGCCGGCAAGTACAAATTCAAGACGCTCGACATGGACGAGCTCGCAAAGCACGTCATGGAGGACCTCGACCCGGAGTTTCACGCGAGGCTCGCTCCCGGGGACTTCGTCGTGGCGGGTAGGAACTTCGGATGCGGTTCCTCGCGCGAGCAAGCACCGCTCGCATTGGTGCACGCAAGGGTGGGAGCGGTGATCGCATCATCCTTCGCGAGGCTCTTTTATAGGAACGCGGTGAACACAGGCTTACCCGTCGTGGAATGCGACACCTGCCTCATCTCCAACGGAGATGAACTACAGGTGGACCTGGACCACGGCGAGGTGCTCAATCTCACTCGCGGCGTTACCGTGAGCGCTGCTCCGCTACCCCCATTCATGCAACGGATCTTTGAGGACGGAGGCCTCGCGGCGCACGTCCGCAAGCACGGTGGCTATTGCCTTGGCCTCTAGCGCTTCCCTGGGAAGATCGGAACGGGCCGAAGACCTTCATCCCACGACGGTTTCCAGAGACCTCGTTCCTCCCGCAGGCGAAGAAGACCGCGCGCTCTCAACGCTCTTGAGTCCAGAGCCCCCGATGCCCAGTCCTGACGACCTGGGTTAGAGGAGTCGGAGGGATCCATCGTGTTGCACAAAGTAACGCTCATCCATGGCGACGGCATCGGCCCGGAGGTAGTCGCTGCCGCAAGGCGTGTGATCGAAGCCACGGGTGTCGACATCGAGTGGGAAGAAGTCCAGGCAGGCGCTGAGATGGCCAAGCGGCTCCGCACTCCCCTGCCCGACGAAGTCATCGAGTCGTTGCGAAGGACGGGCATCGCGCTCAAAGGACCCATCACGACACCGGTGGCCGGAGGCTTCCGCAGTGTCAACGTGGGTCTGCGGGTCGCTCTCGATCTCTACGCAAACGTCCGACCCATCAAGACTCTGCCCTGCGTGCGCGGAAAGCATGACCGGGTGGACATCGTGATCTTCCGGGAAGCCACCGAGGACGTGTACGCCGGCAGAGAGCGTTGGGTGGACGAGAACACGGCTGAGACCGTCAAGGTCATCACCCGCAGAGGCTCCGAGCGCATCGCGCGGGCTGCGATGGAGTTCGCGAGGAGAGAGAGACGCCGCCGGGTGACTTGCGGACACAAGGCCAACATCATGAAATTCACAGACGGCCTCTTCCTCCGCTGCGCCCGCTCGGTCGCACGCGGCTACCCGGATATCCAGTTCGACGACCGTATCATAGACGCCCTCTGTATGCAGTTGGTCATGGCGCCCGAAGCCTTTGACGTGCTGCTCCTGCCGAACCTGTACGGAGACATCGTCTCAGATCTCGCGTCTGGTCTCGTGGGCGGGTTGGGAGTCGCTCCAGGCGCCAACATGGGTGACGGGATCGCGGTGTTCGAGCCTGTCCACGGGAGCGCTCCCGAACTCGCCGGACTCGGCGTCGCAAACCCCGTCGCCACCATCCTGTCAGGCGCGATGATGCTGAGTTACCTGGACGAACGGGAGAGCGCCGCGGCTGTCGAGGTCGCCGTATCGAGGGTCCTGACCGAAGGTCGCTGGCTCACGCCCGACCTCGGCGGGAGTGCCTCCACCAGGCAGATGACAGACGCCATAGTGGCCGCCCTTGAGTCATCCCAGCGCCCTGCTAGCGCTCCACGTTGACGCGTTCCGGGTTGAAGCGTCGAAGCCTGAGGGAGTTGGTCACGACCGACACCGACGAGAACGCCATGGCCGCCCCTGCGATCACGGGGGACAACAGGCCGAACGCCGCGAGCGGAATGCCAATGACATTATACGCGAAAGCCCAGAACAAGTTCTGGCGGATGGTGGCCATGGTTCTCCTGCTTAGGCGAATGGCTGCGGCCACCGCGCGAAGGTCCCCTCGGATCAGCGTGATGTCCGCCGCCTCCATTGCGATGTCCGTGCCGGTTCCCATCGCTATTCCGACATCGGCAGCAGCGAGGGCGGGCGCGTCGTTGATGCCATCGCCGACCATGGCGACGACCCTTCCTTCGCCGCGGAGCCGCTCAACCTCTCTGGCCTTTTCGCTCGGAAGCACCTCGGCAAGGACCCTGTCGATTCCGACCTCGCGCGCGATAGCCCGAGCTGTGCGCTCGTTATCCCCTGTTATCATGATCACGTCCACGCCGAGGGCGTGGAGCTCCCGCACGGCTTCCTTCGAGGTCTCCTTGACGGTGTCCGCCAAACCAATGACGCCGAGAGCCATCCCGTTCGCCGCCACGAACATGGCGGTCTGCCCTTGGGCTTCCATTGAGCGTCTCGCCTTTTCGACGTCCTCTGTCACGCTCACGCCGTTCTCTTGAAGGAGACGCCAGGTCCCCGCGAGCACCACGGCCCCGCGCACGTGGGCTCTGACTCCCTTTCCCGGAATTGCCTCGAATCGCTCCGGCTCCGCAGGCGTTATCCCAAGGGCCCGCGCACGGCGCACGACGGCCGCTCCAAGCGGGTGTTCGGACCTCAGCTCTGCCGAGGCCGCAAGCTCGAGCATCTCGAGGGCCCGGTCGTCCGCGCTTGTCTTAGGCACACCCTCCGCCCCCCGCACGTCGGTCGAGGCCGGGCGCGAAGACGTCTTCGCAGGACACACCGGGACTTCGGCCACCACCTGCGGTTCACCCTTCGTAAGCGTTCCGGTCTTGTCGAACATGACTGTGTCTATGCCATGCGCCCTCTCGAGGTGCTCTGCACCTCGGATCAATACGCCGACCTCGGCCCCTTTGCCCGTGCCCACCATTACGGCGGTCGGAGTCGCAAGTCCGAGCGCGCACGGACAGGCGATGACGAGGACCGCCGTGAACGCAATGAGGGCGCGAGCGGGATCTCCCGTGGCGACGAGCCACCCTACGAGGGCGACGAGCGCCACTCCAAGCACCGCCGGGACGAAGTATCCCGCGACTATGTCCGCCATCCTCTGGATGGGGGCCTTTGACTCCTGCGCCTCTTCCACCATTCGAACTATCTGAGAGAGGACGGTATCCCTCCCGACCCTCGTGGCGCGCAGTCTGAACGACCCGTGTCCATTGATGGTGGCGCCCGTGACCTCGTCACCGGGGCCCTTGTCAACGGGAATGCTCTCGCCGGTGAGCATGGACTCATCCACGACCGAGGTGCCGTCGAGTATGATCCCGTCCACGGGAATCCTCTCCCCGGGTCTCACGACCACCACGTCTCCCACTCGCACCTCGTCCGTGGGAATATCCGCCTCCTTGCCGTCACGAACGACATGCGCGACTCGAGGCGCGAGGCCCGCGAGCTTCCTTATGGCCTCCGACGTCCTGCCCTTTGCCCTCGCCTCGAGGAACCTTCCCAAGAGCACCAGGGTAATGACCACAGCCGACGATTCGTAATACAGATGACCGCGCCCCGCGAACGTCTGGTACACGCTGAACCCGTACGCCGCTGTCGTCCCCAGAGCAACGAGCACGTCCATGTTCGGGGAACGCGCACGAAGAGCCGCCAGCGCCCCAGTGTAGAATTGCCGACCTGCCACGAACTGCACCGGCGTGGCGAGGGCGAACTGAAAGAGGGGGTCAGCGAGTGGACGGGGAATGCGAAGACCAAGCAAGTGCGACAGCATGAGAGCCAGGAGCGGCGCAGAAAAGGCCGCCGCCAGCACGAACAGCGCCCTCTGTTGCCCTATCTCTTTCGCGCGGAGGCGCTGCTCCCTATCCCCGGCAGCCCCAGCTTCTCCGCCCTCCCGCACCTCGAACGCATCATAGCCCGCGGCACGCACGATCCGCACGAGATCGATCGGCGATGCCTTGCCCTCGTCATACAGGACCGTAGCCCTCTCGGAGGTGAGATTCACCGCGGCGTCGATGATGGCCGGGGATCGACGCAGTGCGCGCTCCACTCGAGCGGCGCACGACGCACACGTCATTCCCGTGATTCGAAAAGTCGCCCGCCTCTCGTGTCCTCCCCTCCCGCCACAGCTTCCGGCGGGTTCACAGACGTCTGTGTGGGCACCGCCCTCCACCAGTTCGAGCTCGTCTTTCACCAGAGCCTCCCCCTCTCACGTGACGCCCTCGTCGCCACCACGTTGTCTTGCGCTTCCTCCGCTTTCCTGGGCCCCGTCGACACGCAGGCGGCCGTCCGCGCCGCACGCTACGCCCAGCGCCTCTCCACCCTCACGTCCTTGAAGTAATACGTGCAAATCTCCTCGTGCCTTCGCCCTGCTTTCGCCATGTTGTGAGCACCCCATTGACTCATTCCCACTCCGTGCCCGAAACCCTTGCCGCTCATGCTCACTTGGCCGTCACGGACCTCGAGGCTCGTGATCAAGTTGGACCTCATTCGCATGGGGTCGAGCGCCACCCTCAGGTCGTTCCCACCGATGGTTAGCTCGCCGCCTGAGTGTCGGATGGATATGGTCTGCGCACGCCCAGAAGGACCTCGTTTCGCCACGACCATGTCCTGTATCCCGCTGACCGGGACCCCGATCTTCCTCAATGCGGCCTCGATCTCTGCCGTTGTGAACGTCGCGGACCATACGCGGTCCTGGGCAGGGACGTCGGATGTCATGTCTGGGCTCTTCTTGACCACAGTATATGGCGGCTCCGGGCCGCGGAAGTTCAAGCCCTCTTTGGCAAGGGCAGTCATGCCGCCGGCGTTGGAATGGAACCACGCGTCGATGAGCTCGCCCTTATAGGTGAGGACCTTTCCGCGCGTCTCACGAACCGCTGACCTGATGGCATCGTTCACGTTCTCCGGCTTGTACTCCTGCGCCGTCCGGAAACCTGCCTCAATATCCGAGCCCATCGGCCCCTTTCCGCGCCCTTGTTCGAGGGCCTTGAGGGCGAAAGTGCGCGCAACGACGGCTTGAGCCGCCAGTGCCTCCCTCGGCCAGTAGTTCTTCATCTCTCCTGCTACCACGCCAGCCACGTATTCCTCCATGGGCATTGCCTCAACGCGATTCTGGTCCGCCAGGTACACCTTTATCGTTGGTTCGTCCGCAAGGGTCTGCTTCCTCGTCCTCCCGATTGCAATTATCACCAGCACTACCGCAGCGAGACCGATGCCGATCCAAAGCAAGTTGCGATTCCTTCTTCCAGCCACATCCTTCAGCCTCCGTCGCGCGACGCCGAGCAGGGGGCGCGGCGGACACACTGCGTTCGGTCCGCATCGAGCGTGCGGCCGAGCGCCCGTGCGCTCTCGCTGTCCGCGCGGGAAGGCGTGACCGGACCAACCCTCAGCTCCGCGCCGCCCGTGCTCTGCCGCTATTTGGTGTCTCCGGAGGCTATTATGCGCAGAACCCCCCGCGCGTACCAGTGCAGCGCCGGGCGGCGCCTGCCCTCTGTTCCGGCGCTGAGTGAGCCGACCACGCACTCGTCGGCGCACGAGCGGAGCGCGCCCGCAAGCGGCGGTCGCGTCCGAGCCAGCGCGGCTTCGGCGCTTTCCCTAATTGGAGCCTGACAGGTAACTCTCGCCGCCGTCCGGAAAGACGACCACGATCAAACGGCCGCGGCTCTCGGGGCGCCCCGCCACACGCAGCGCCGCTGCGAGCGCCGCTCCCGAGGAGACTCCGGCGAGGATGCCTTCCTCCCTCGCCAGCCTCTTGGCCATCAGGATGGCGTCAATGGTTGCTACCGCCACGACCTCGTCAATCACGCCCACGTTCAGGACCGGAGGCACGAAACCCGCGCCGATGCCTTGGATCCCGTGGTGTCCGGGCGGTCCGCCCTCGAGCACCCGAGACTCCGCTGGCTCAACGGCGACCACACGCACGCACGGCTTCTTAGCCTTGAGAGCCTCACCAACGCCTGTCACGGTTCCGCCCGTCCCCACTCCGGCCACGAGCACGTCCACTTGTCCGTCGGTGTCCTCCCAGATCTCCCTCGCGGTCGTCTTGCGGTGTGCTTCCGGGTTTGCAGGATTGCTGAACTGCTGGAGGACTATGCTCCCAGGCGTCGAACTCGCGATCTCGCCAGCCCGTCGCACCGCTCCGTCCATCCCCTCCTCGGCCGGCGTGAGGATGACACTGGCACCGTAAGCCTCAAGGATCCTGAGTCTCTCAACGCTCATCGACTCGGGCATGGTCACGATGAGACGCAGGCCGCGCGAAGCACAGAGCATCGCCAGGGCTATCCCCGTGTTGCCGCTAGTCGGCTCCACGACAACCGATCCAGGCCCAAGCCTTCCCTCTCTCTCAGCCGCGATGAGCATACCGAGAGCAGCGCGGTCTTTCACGCTCCCACCCGGATTCATGAACTCCAGTTTCGCCGCGATCTGCACCCCAAGTCCATCTGCCATCCGGCGGATCCTCACGAGAGGCGTCTTCCCCACAATCTCCTGAACGCTCTCGACGATCCTTGCCACGCAAGCCACCTCCCGAACGTGCTCGACGAGTTCAACCGCTTCACAAGCCCCACACGGCAGTGCGCGAAGGAGCATCTGGCGACCTCTTTCTTGACCAATCGCGGCCCGCCCTCTTGTGTGCTATAATACAATAACACCGACCGGAATACTAGGGTATCGCCCTAAGCCCGCATTTGGGAGGTTGTTCCTATGTTTGAGAGGATCCGCGAGGACGTCAGAGTCGTGTTCGAGCGGGACCCGGCCGCCAAGAACGTGCTCGAAGTCATCCTATGCTACCCTGGACTTCATGCTCTCATAGGGTACAGGATAGCTCATTTCTTCTACGAGAGGAAGATGTTCGTCATCGCGAGGCTCGTCTCGCACGTGGCGCGTTTCCTGACCGGCATCGAGATCCACCCCGGTGCTCGCATCGGTCGGCGCCTTTTCATCGACCACGGGATGGGCGTCGTCATCGGCGAGACGGCGGAAGTGGGCGACGACGTCACGATCTACCAAGGGGTCACTCTGGGCGGCACCGGCAAGGAGAAGGGCAAGCGCCATCCGACCGTACGCAACCGCGTGGTCATTGCCGCAGGAGCAAAGGTGCTGGGATCGTTTGAGGTCGGCGATGGCGCGAAGATCGGCGCCGGCGCCGTAGTGCTTCGGCCGGTGCCGGCGGGTGCGACGGTGGTGGGGGTTCCAGGTCGGATCGTGGCCAGGCACGGGAGACGCGTTCCAGGCATCGACCTCAACCATCAAAACCTGCCTGATCCAGTTCAAGCGGCATTGGAAGCGATCAGTCAAAGGGTGGAGGCTCTGGAGGAACGTCTCGAAAGCCTCGAAAAGGCCTCTGAACCCGCTGTCTAGAGGGGATCACGTGAGACCGGGGCCGAGTGCGGGATCCCACCGTTGTTCCTTCGAATCACTTCGACCACTCCGCGGCCTCCGTCCACATACACGAGATCCCCGGTGCGGAGCTTGGTCGTCGCGCCTTCCACTTGAAGCACGGCAGGGATCCCGTACTCCCTCGCCACAACGGCACTGTGAGACAGAAGCCCTCCCTCTTCGAGAACGATGGCGGACGCCACGTTGAAGAGGGGCATCCAGCCGGGGTTCGCGAACGGCGCCACTAAGACGTCGCCCTTCTTCAGAGCGCCCGCCTCGTCGAGAGACCGGATGACCCTCACGACCCCGCGCGCGACCCCCGCGGAGCACCCCACCCCGGCGTAGGTCTCCCCGGCACCTTCGTGCCGTATCCGCTCCGCGGGCGGAGTCGCGGGGTTCTGCCTGCTGATGTGAGCCGTCGCGATCTGGCCTTCGGCATCTTTCCCTCGAACGGTCAAAGAGCGCTTTACGAGGATCCGCGCAGGACCAGGCATTATCACGGGAGGCGGCACGAAGTTCCTGTACGCAACGGGGATTCTGCGCCTTCTCTCGACGATCTCGCGCACTCTTCGAACGCCGGTCGACCCCTCGAGCAGTCCCAACACTTCGTCACGGGACAACCAGAAGATGTCGTCTTCAGCGCGGAGAAGGCCGCAGGCCGCCCAGCGCCTCCCCTGTTCCTTCAGGAAGCGCCGCGTGTGGTACCTGGCGCGACTGAGATACACCCGCGTCTCCTCACGCCACCACGCGAGGCGTCTCACGAGTTCAAGCTGGGCACGAAAACCCGAAACGCGGAAAGGATTGAGCAAGCTCGCCAAGCCTCGCGATCTCAGCATGCAAGCCGCGGCTTCCTCCTCCTCGGCACGCACCTGTTCCTGGCGGGCTATCTGTTGGCGAGGATCCTGCCCGACCTCTCCGGACAAGCACGCCTGCAACATCGAGAGAGGCAGGGCCACATCCTCACACCATCTCGGAACGGACAGGTCCTCGTCGATCTCCGACATGTAGCGGAACTCGCGGACGCACGCTTCGAACCGAGCCCAAAACTCTCCCATGTCGGGCGACATGCCGAGGGTGGCGGCGCACGAGCCTTCTGCTGCTTCCCTTTCCCATCGTCTGAACGCCTGCGCGAGCTCCTCAGGCGTCATGGCCTTCAGCGTGTCGGCGACAGGCGGCCGAGTTTGGGCAAACCTCGCAAGCTCCCAGATAGCGGCCAGCGGTTTCGCCGTCGCCATTTTGGAGAGCCCGGTGAGAAGGCGTGCCTCGGACACCGCAGTTCCGGGCCTTCTCACGCGCCTGTTGAGCCTCTCAACTGTAGCGTGAAAGTCATCTTGTGCTTGCGTTCCGAGGAGAGAGATCACCAAAGCCCAGCGGTTGGCCTGCCAGTGCAGGTCGATGGCGAACCTCGTCCACGATTCCAAATCCTCGTCCTTGAGCTCTTCAGGCTTGATTAGGTCCCATCTGGGCTCGTTCGCGTCGAACCACGAGATGAAACTCCTGGCTTCCTCCACCGCTAGCCTGTAGTGCTTCCTTAGAGCGAATAGCGATGGAATCGCGCGCAGCACCGTCGCGGGGGTCCACGGAGTCACGACTCCATCACCCTCGTATGATGGAACGATGCCCACAGTCCGGTCGAAGGCACGCTCTCGAAAGCCCGGCACACGCGCCGCCACCCGTTTCGTGGCCCCCACGTTCCAATAACCGTGTCCGAAGAATGTCGCCGCCCATCTGGTGCCCTCGTCTTCCCTCCGAAACAGCTTCGTACGCTTGAAAACCTCCTCCGTGGCGCGCGCGAAATCGTGATGAAACGACATGGACTGGCTCAAGTAGGAGGCAAACCCGGGCATCACCTCCCTGAAGTTGGCCGAAGTCCATTCTCCGAAGTCTTCCGCGAAGGAGAAGGCCGTGAGGGGACGTGCCTGAAGTATCATAATCTCGCCACCTGACATTGCCCACTCGATGTCCTGCGGCAGGCCATACTCTTCCTGAATCCTCTCCCCCAGTCGGGCTAGGAGCACGAGGGAGGCATCATCGAGCGTCCGTTTCGTCCGCATCTCGCCGGGCACGGGTATCGGCTCGGCACCACCCGCCGCCACCATGAGCTTCTTGTCGCTCACTCGCGCGTCCACGATCGTCGCGGTCCACGTGTCCACCACGAACCTGTCGGGGGTGGCTAGCCCCGCAACGAGCGCTTCCCCAAGTCCCCAGGTGGCTTCGACCAGCATCTCGTTCTCCCTGCCTGACTGGGGATTCAATGTAAACAGGACGCCGCTCACATCGGCGGCCACCTCGATCTGCACGAGCACGGCCATTGCTCTCTCCGCGCCGATGAGGGCGCGTCGCGCGTCTCTGTGCGGGGAGTAAGCGCGCGTCCTATCTCCGTTCAATGACCCCCAGCAAGCCCGGATCGCCTCGACAAGCGCATCCCAGGTACGTACCCCCAGGATCGTCTCGTACTGCCCTGCATGGGACGCGCCCACCTCGTCTTCCACGTTCGCAGACGACCGTACGGCGCAGGACGCGCCCGGGTCAGAGGCGACAAGCTCCTCATACGCTGCGCGGACTGCGTTCCACAGAGATGAATGTCCGGCTGCTCCCTGCTCATCGGAGCCTTCCCCAAGACCAGCTCCATCAGCGTGCCGGAGGTAGGCCGTGGTCGTGACGACGAACCCGGAGGGCACGGGTAGCCCCGCGCGGACCAGCCTCGCGAGGTTGCGAGCCTTTCCTCCGACGATGGCATAGTGCTGTGGCTCGATCTCATCTATCCTCAGTACGAACGGCTCCACGTGAACCCGGATGCTCCCTTCATGCGCCGGCCGGCGGCGCTGCGATCCTCAAGGGATGTCACGGGATGTAGGGCGCAGGCACTCCGGCGCCCACCATCTCCTCGACCATGTCAAGCGCGCGGTCCATCGCCTCGAGCACCTCGTCGACTTCGCCGGGTTGGATTATGAGAGGCGGCATTATCTGCATCGCCCGCGGGCGAAAGTCAGAGAATACCGCTATCACCCCGTTCTTTCCTAGGGCGTACGTCATCATGGGACCGAATCTGTCCTCCACGAGCTCGAACGCCATCATCAATCCACGCCGTCTCCAGCCCGCCACTACCTCCGGGTGCGCATCCCTCAGCCGGGAGAATCCGCTCTCGAAACGCTCTCCCATCTCCTCCACGTGTTCCAAGAACCCGGGGCGGCAGATCTCATCGAGCATGGCGAGGGCACACACGCACCCAAGGTCCGCGCCGCCGAAGGACGTCAAGTGGACGAATGGATTTCGCCTGAAGAAATCGTCCACGTGCTCTCTGTAGCATACGACCGACAGCGGGTACACCCCGCCGCTCATGCCCTTGCCCAGCACGAGAACGTCCGGAACGACGTTCCACTCATCGATTGCCCACAGGCGGCCCGTCCGGCCAAGCCCAGCCTGTACCTCGTCGAGGATGAGCAGGGCGCCTGCGCTGTCGCAGATCTCCCTGACGGCCGGGTAGAAGTCATCGGGCGGGATGACGATGCCCGCCGTCGCCGGAATGGTCTCGAATATCACCGCGGCCGTATTCTCGTCCACAGCCTTCCTCACCGCGTCGATGTCCCCAAAGGGCACCTGGGTGAAGCCCGGCATGAGCGGCCCGAAGTGCCTCTTGAAGCGGTCATCCCCGGCTGAAAGGGCAAATCCCGTGTGTCCGTGATATCCGTCGATGGCCGAGACTATCCCCGGGCGACCGGTGTAGCCCCTTGCAAGCTTGATCGCAACGTCGCACGCCTCCCCACCGCTCGGCGTGAAGAAGCTGTACGTGATGTCACCCGGGGTGAGCTCCGCGAGGCGCGCTCCCAGCCTTGCCCTCTGTTCACTGAGGAGCATGTGGTCTCCGATGTCCAGAAACTCAAGCGCCTCCTTCAGGGCTGCCACGACCGCGGCCGGCCTGTGACCCAGGTTGAACACGCCCCCGCTCGACCTGCAATTCACGTACCGCCTGCCCTGCAGATCCCAGACGTACACCCCTTCGCGCTTACCTGGGACTGCGTCGAAGCCGAGAGATCGGTACACCGCCACCCGCCCTGGCGCCACAAACTTCTCGAAATCCTGTATGATCGAGTCCTGCGGCTTGCCGCCTATGAAGCGTCCTTCATTGGCACGTCCAGCTAGCGGCATCGACCGTGTCATGCCACGCAAGTCAGCCCGTCCCACGTTCACCCCTCCAATCGAACTCGGCTCCGTGCAATCTCGCGCCCACGCCTGGGGAGCCCAGCCTTGAGGTCCTTGCTCGCGCGCCCTCACCGTCGTCACCGACAGGCCAGACGAGCCGACCGGGCTCGTCCAACCAAGCTGTCAGGAAATCCGTTCATCAGCTTTGGTCCCGCGAGGATGACTCGCCGCTCCCTCAGGCAGCCGCCAGATCGATCGGTCTTGCGCCCGCCCTTTCTCTCCCACCCCTGCAGGGCGCGAATGACACGCGCTGGCGATCCACCTGCCGAGGACCGTCCCCACCAGGACGCACGGAAGGAGCAAGAGCCAATCAGCTGCCACGGAGTTTCGGAGCGCGGCCCTCATTACTTGAGCTCTCTCGAGCTCCGAGGCAGCGGCGGCCACAAGAAACGGCGCCAAGGCTGGAGATAGGGCGAGGACCAACGCAACGCACCCAGTCAGCTCATGGACGCTCATTCGCGCGAGCCCTATCGCCACGCCGCCGAGAACGGGCATGCCGAGACCCCATGTAGCGGGCACAGGAGTAAAGTCCCCGAGCTGGAGCACGGCCAGGCACATTGAGCCCACTCCTGCAAGAAGGATGGCACGCACGGCAAGCCCCGCCGCATTCCGGCAGCGCATTGCGGACTCCCCGCGACTCGGTCTGTGCCTAGGCACCACTGTCCACCTCCACGTCACCTTCTACGGGAACGCGAAGCAATCTGTCTCCCCGCCGAAGAGCGACTTCAACAACCACATCACCGGCAAACCGCACGGCACTATCCGAACCGACCCCCGCCTCAGACTGCCGCTTGGCTTGCGGTGCATCCACGATCGGAGCGAGTTGTCCGGAAACGTCTTTCCTGACACTTATTCGTGTCACAGCCACGGCAGCGCCTTCGGCATGGCGATCGACCGTGATTTCCCCAGGAAGAGTGCAGAAGTACCCCAGGCGCTTCCCGCCACGTTCGAGCGCAAAGTCCACTCTCTCCACGGTGTTCGCGAAGGCGACTGTCGGCGACCGCACCGTGATTACCGCCTCGAGCAGCGCGGACTCACCCTTCCGTCGAATGGCCGCCGTCTCCAGAGCGGCCCCTATCTGCCGTGTCCAGCTTGCGTAATCGCGGTACTTGCTCTCCGTGGCTTCGAAAACCAAGAGAGCGAGAGCAAACGCGACCACCAGCGCCGCCCAGGACCATATCTCGTGCGATCCCATTCTTGGCATCACGTTTCACCTCGCCTGTTCACGGAGAATTACGGCCCCAGTACGCTGGTCCTCAACTATGTGGTGCCTTGTCCGAGCCGTCGCCCTCAACCCACGGTGTCTACAACACGTGGCACGCGACGAAGTGACCGCTTGAAACCTCTTTCAGGGGCGGGTGATCCCGCTCCGCGCATGCTCCCGTCGCCACGGGACAACGCTCGTAGAACCTGCACCTGCGCGGCGGGTTTATTGGCTTGCTTACGCCCCCTTTGATGGTCGGGATCGGCCTCTTCATAGCGGGATCCGGAATGGGGACGGCCGATATGAGAGCCCGAGTATACGGATGCAGCGGCTCTTTGACCACCTCTTCTGCACCCGCCACTTCAACGATCTTCCCGAGGTACATCACCGCCACCCGGTCGCAGAGGTAACGTGCCACTGCGAGGTCGTGGGTAATGTAGAGGTAGCTTATCCCCAGATCCTCGCGAAGCTGCGCAAGGAGTTTCATGACGCCTGTGCGAATGGACACGTCCAGCATCGAGGTCGGCTCGTCTGCCACCACGAACTTTGGGTTCATGACGAGTGCTCTCGCGATTGCGACTCGCTGCCGCTGTCCGCCCGACAGTTCATGAGGGAACCTGAAGAGAAACGCCGATGGCGGAGATATCCCAACCAGGTTCAGCATGTCCGCCACGCGCTGCTCGCGCTCCTCAAGAGTGCCCATGCCGTTGACGTGCAAGGGCTCAGCGACTATGTCGAAGACGGTCATCCTCGGGTCCAGTGATTCGTAGGGGTCCTGGAAAATCATCTGCACTTTCCTGCGGAATTCCGCGAAGTCCTCGCCTTCCATCTTCGTGATGTCGGAGCCATCAATCAGTATTCGCCCTGATGTTGGGGAGGTTAGTCGCGTGATGAGCCGACCGGTCGTGGTCTTTCCGCATCCCGACTCCCCAACGAGTCCGAGAACCTCGCCCCGCTTCACCTCGAAGTTCACGTCGTCGACGGCGTGAAGGAGCAGGCGTTTTCTCGCAAAGAAGCCTCGCGACACCTGATAGTACTTGGAGAGAGCCTCAACCCGCAAGACGGTATCGGCTGCGTCAGCCGTTGCTGGAACTGCCAAGACCATCACCTCCATGAGCACCCACTGCCGGACGGACCAGCTCTGACCGTGCGTCTCTGGTGCCGACTGGGTTATGACAAGCGCAGTGGTGCCCAGGGTAGATCTCCCGCCACGGGGGGTCCGCGGCTGCACATTCCTTACTCGCCCGATCGCACCTTGGATGGAATCTACACCCAGATGGCGGGTCGAGGAGATTCGGTGGTTCGCCCGGGATCGTGGCCAACTCGTGCTTCTCCCCGAGGATGCTGGGGTAAGCTTGCATGAGAGCGTAGGTATATGGGTGGCGCGGCCTCTTGAACACATCATCTGCTTCGCCGAGTTCCACTAGCTTTCCAGCGTACATTACAGCGACCACGTCGCTCACCTCGGCGATGACTGACACGTCATGGGAGATGTAGATCATGCTCATGTTTATCCTCCGCCTTATCTGGTCCATCTCCCTCAGTATCTTGTCTTGCACTATGACGTCCAGCGCGGTGGTGGGTTCGTCAGCGATGATCAGTCTGGGGTTGCACGCGAGGGCCATCGCGATCACCGCTCTCTGCTTCATGCCGCCGCTGTACTCGTGCGGATAGTTGTGCATGCGTTCCTTCGGAATCCCTACGAGCTCGAACAACGACCCGACCCTCTCCCACGCCTCTTCCTCGGTGGTATCCGGTTCGTGGGTCACTATGGCCTCTACTATCTGATTTCCCACCCGGTACACAGGATTGAGAGAGTTCATCGCTGCCTGGAATATCATGGCAACGCCTTTCCACCGCATTCTACGAACTTCCTCGTCGGTCATTGAGTAGATGTCGCGACCTTCGAAAAGGACCCGTCCTCTCACCACCTTCGAGTTGTAGGGAAGCAGCTTCATTACGGACATGGCGATGGACGTCTTGCCGCACCCCGACTCCCCCACGAGCCCGAGGGCTTGCCCTCTTGCCAAAGACAGCGTCACGCCGTCGACCGCCTTCACCCAGCCGGCCTTCGTGCGGTAATGCATAGTGAAGTCATCCAGCTCAAGCAGGGCGTCCATCGGATCACCTCTTTCTGAGCCGTGGATTCACGACTTCATCCAGCCCACGGCCCACCATGTAGAACGCCGCGCAAAACACCGTTATCGCGAGTCCGGAAGGCAGCCACAGCCACCAGTACCTGCTGAAGTCGAATAGGTAACCGGCTGCCTCAGCGGTGTGTATCATCATGCCCCAGCTCATGTCTATGTTCAGCACACCGAAGAACGACAGCGTCGCCTCGCTCAGGATAGCTGCAGTGACGTCAAACATCATGTACAGAAACGACAACGGAAGCACATTGGGGATGATGTGCGCGCGGATTATGTGAA
Source organism: Bacillota bacterium (assembly GCA_024653485.1). Classification (NCBI taxonomy): domain Bacteria; kingdom Bacillati; phylum Bacillota; species Bacillota bacterium. Next base: position 17,897 of record JANLFY010000009.1, read on the forward strand.
AGCTGCTCCCTCCAGCCACTCGAGCTGCATCGATGTACGGCCTGACTTTCACAGAGAGCGCCTGTGCTTTCAGGATGATGGTGATCCCGCCGAACCCGCCCAAGACACCGAGGATCACGGCGAACGGGAAGAAACTGAGCCTCACCATTGAGCCGACGACCACGAGAAGCGGTATGAGCGGGAAGAGCATCATTATATCCGCCACCCGCATGAAGAACGTGTCAGTGAACCCACCGTAGTAGGCTGCCATGGTACCGACTATCGTCCCTATCACCACGGTGATGAGCGCCGACAGCACCCCCAACAAGAACTCCCGTCCCGTGCTGAACATGAGTTGGGCTAGGACGTCGCGGCCTATGGGGTCGGTACCGAGGAGGTGCGCCCTCGTCGGTGGCGAAGGATGGGCGAGCATGGGATCAAATCCCACAACGGGATGGTACACGAGCGGATCCCAGACCGTGTTGATCATTATCGGCCAAAGAGCGCCGAAGAGGCCGAATAGGATGATTATCGCCAGTCCGAGAACGCCGATGCGGCTTTCCCTGAAGACCGCCCAGTTCTGCGATAGCCCGCGCATCGTGAGCTTCCATCTGATTCTCCAGAGAGGCTCTCCAATGACAGCGGCACCCGCGCCCGGACTCGGAGCCAGTTGTCTCATGTTTCCCCCCACCTACCTTGCCAAACGTCTTCCTAACCCTCGGCCGCAGGGTGTCCTGTGTGTGTGATTCGAGGGTCGAGGACCGCATAGAGAATGTCTGCAACGAAGTGAGCTACCAGCAGAAAGACCCCCGTGAACGCCAGAGCCCCGGTCGCGAGCGGATAGTCATTTGAGAGCGCGGAGTGAAAGAGGATCTGACCGAGACCCGGCCACGAGAACATCGTCTCAGTGACGAGCCCGCCGCTCATGGAGCTCGCGAGGCTGAGCACTAGGCTCGTCACGGTAGGTAGCATCGCGGTACGAGCGGCATACCGGTCCCTCACGATGTGATCGGGAAGGCCCTTGGCACGCGCGGCCATGACGTAGTCCTCCTGCACGGTCTCGAGCATGGAGTCGCGCATGAGTAACATGGTTCCCGCAAAGCTGATGAGAGTAAGAGTGCACACCGGGAGAACCATGTGGCTGGCGATGTCCCAGATGTAGACGAGCAGCCCAGCCCGCCATGCCGCCAGGGCGGCCAAACCGATGAGCGCGCCCCCCGAAAGCCATGCAACGGCCACGTTCCGCCTGGTTCGCCGAAGGCCGCCCAGGAGAGCATAGGCGACTAGGAACAGGCAGACCGCGAGCGCCCCGCCGCCGAATACCATGTACCCGAAGACCGTGTTGGCCGACCACGGAGCTCCCTGCCACACCTTGGGCTCAATGAATTGATTCAGCGGGAGGAGCTTGAGTGTATAGGCAAACACCCAAATCAAGACTAGCGCAAGGAGAGGATAGAACGCAGTCCAGAAGGTAATGCCCACGACCGTGGCGGCGTAATCCACGACCTTACCTCGGCGCCATGCGATGATCCGTCCCATCAGGTAGCCAACGTAAAAGGATAGAACGTTCGCGGTAAGGAAGAGAACGAAGGTCCTCGGCAGCCGCTCCATCAGGATATCCCACACCGGCCGCGGGTAATGGGAGAACGACACCCCGAGCTCTCCCCTGAAGAAGTTTCTCAGATACGCCAAGTACTGCATGACTATCCCTTGGTCGAGACCCAGCTGTCTTCTCAGTTCCTGCCTCGCTGCCTGTGGGATTTTCGGATTGGCGAGGTACATCTGGGTGATGTCCCCCGGCATGGCCTGAAGCAAGAAGTAGACAAGGGTTATGTATACCAAGAGAGTCAGGATGACCTGTCCCAGCCTGCTCAAGACGTATCGGCGCATTTCGATCCCCCGATCCTAGCCAGATTTCCCCTTCTCGCGCGACCCCACGCGAAAGCGGAGAAACCCAAGCGGGCCTGGGGCACCCCAGGCCCGCTCGCGAGAGGCCGCGACTCAACTCGCGCCCAGGATGCGACCGCACTCAGTCGAGCATCTTCACGAAGCTCGTCGCCGCCCCAACGTACTGCAGACCGCTCAGGACCTTCGTGTACGGGAACTGAACGCGATCGGACCTGTACGCCTCGAGCATCGGGGTGTCGAAGAGCACTATGTAGGGCAGCTCATCGGCAAGGATCTCTTGGAGCTTGAACGCTTTTTCGCGGGCCTTCTCCATGTCGGACTCCTTTACGAAGTCGTCCGCCAGCTTGTCGAATTCGGGGTTGCTGTAGCCCTCGGCGTTGAAGCCGCCTACCTCAGCCTGTTCGCTATGGAAGAACCACTTCATGTGGTCGGGATACAGGCTCAGGCTCCAGCCCATGAGGAACGCATCGAAGTTCTGCTCGTCGAAGACCCTTGAGCTGACCACGTTGAACTCAGTGGGCACGGCCTCAATGGGGATGCCGATCTCCTTGAGCCAGGATGCGATGTTCAGACCGAACGTGTAGCGGAGAGGATCGTAGCCTGCGGTCATGATCATGAACTCGAACTCGGGCATCTTCTTGCCGTCCGGCATGATGATCCCCTTACCACGCTTGAGCACCTTGTCTTTCTCGACATCCACCTCCGGCTCGACTTCCCACTTGAACCCAGCCTTCTTGAGAAGCTTCACTGCCTCGGCTATCCTCTGAGAGCGGGTGAGTCCCTTGCCCCACTGCGGAACGTTCTTGTTGTACCAGTACGCGTTTCCGGGAGGCACGACCGAGTACTGTGGGAACGCTATGCCTTGCAGCACCCTCTCGCAGATGTATTCGCGGTCGATGAGCGTGGATACGGCCTGCCGGAACTCCTTGATGTTGAAGGGGTACTTGCGCAGGTTGAAAGCCATGAACCGGAAGCCGTTCACGCTGTTCTCGATGAGTTCGACGTTGGGCGCCTTCTTGAGCTGCTCCTGGAAGCCGCGCTGCAGGCCGAGGGAGTTGAGCACGAAGTCAACTTGGCCGCTCGTGAGGGAAAGCACGGCGGCGCTCTGGTTCTGGAATATCCGATATAGCGTCCCGGTAGCGTCCATACCCTCGGTCAGCTTGAGCTCAACCTTCCCTTCCGGCTTGCCGCTCTGCCACTTGAACCCGCTCCGAGGGTTCTCGATGGTTACGACGCCGTTTTCGTAGAAGGTCGTGACCTCGCCCTTCCCGCTATACACCGGGTTTGGCACGTTCTGCCAGAAAGCGCCCTTCTCCCAGTGTCCGAACTTCCACGGGCCGGTAGTTGGCTGCTTCTCGGGCTCGTGAGCGAAGAGCTCCTTTACTGGGTCGGCGGCTTTCTTGGCGTTCGCAAAGACAGGCTCCCAGTACTTTTTGTTGACTATGTAGCACTGGAGCATTCCGTACTGCCACTGTGAAAGCCCGGGCTTATCCTTGAGAATGAACTTGACCGTGTAATCGTCTACTTTCTCTACACGCTCCAAGAGAGCCGGATCCACGATGCTCGGCCAGTTCCCGCCGAGCTTGTTGGGATCCATGTCAAGTATGGCACTATAGGTGAACACCACGTCATCGGCGGTAAGCGGGGTGTTGTCGCTCCACTTGATGTCCTTGCGCATCTTCACGATTGATGTGTAGAAGGTCTTGCCGCCGATCTTCTCCTCTTTCAGCGGGCTCGGCATCTCGCTCGCAGCGGCGGGCACGAAAGCCCAGGTCGGAGGGGCGTTCGTGTAGAGAGAGGTGTAGTACTGGCTGTTCGAGACGAACGTGTTCCAAACAGTGGAACTCGGACCGAGGGACGAAAACAGGTTTATCGTGGTCGGGTCCGCGAAAATGGCCATTTCAAACAGTTTGCCTTGAGCGGCTAAGCCAGTCGACGCAACGCCCGCCACGAGGAGAACGAAAATCAACCCGGCAAGGACTCCCTTCAAAGATCTCCTCATCGAAGCACAGCCTCCTTCTCGCCTTCCCAAAGTTGTCCTTCGAAATCCCCTGCTTCTAACTTGTAAGTGAGCAAAATCAAGCAAGTCAGGTCCGTCTTCGCTCGCCCACGCACCACCTCCTCATCGACCCAACCTGACGAAACTCGCCATTTGTCCTGCAATCATAGTTCTCCCTGATTGCTCGGAATCCTTCCGGACATTTGGAAACTTGCGCCCTCCATCAGCGTCTGCTTACCGTGTCGTATTCGTGAGTCATCGCCGATGACAAGATCGGCTCCTCCGGGCTCGCCGCCTTGCCTCCGTGCAGCACTCGACGACCCTATGCCAGCACTGCCTGACCTGGCGGACGCCCAACGCGCGCGGGCGTGTGCGCCAGTGTTTTGCCCTCGCGCGCGGGCGCCAACGAACCCGGGCTACATCGCCGTGCGGCGAGCCCCCGAGCCACAAGTTACCATGGCCAACTGTCGCGGCAGGGCTTATAATGGGACGAAAGTCTCGCAGGAAGGAGGGACACGTATGAAGGGATACGCGCGCCATGTGCTGGGAGTCGCAATCATGGTGATCGTCGCGGTCGCGAGCACGCTCTACTGGGCGGCCTCGACCCGTCATGTTTCCTCCTCACGTAGCGGTAGCGAAATCAGCGACCGTGGAAACGACGCCGCTTCGACCGGACCGCGGCCTGATTACGGTCCTCTCGAGGCCGAGCTCGAAGCGTACCTCGAGTCGCAGCCTGCGGTGTACGGCCTGTACTTCCGCGACCTGAGTTCGGGAGCGAGCTTCGGAATCAACGAACGCGAGCCCATTACAGCAGCGAGCACGGTGAAAGTGCCCGTGGTGCTCTATCTCAACCACCTGATCGCTCAAGGCAAGGCGAACTGGGATGATCGGGTCGTGTTCGACAGTGCCTCGGACTACCAGGACGGCGCAGGGATACTTCAGTTCGCGGCGAGGGATGGAGACAGCTACTCTCTTCGAACGCTCGCGAACCTGGCCATAACGATAAGCGACAACGTAGCCTATAGGATGCTCCTGAGGCATCTTGGTAAGGACAATGTCGCGGCGTTCATGAGAGAGCTCGGTGGGGAGATCGTGTTCCCGAATGGACGGAACGTCACATGCGCGAAGGACATGGCCGAGTACGTCCAGGGCGTTCTCGATCTCGGACTGGCTCATCCGGATCTTGGGGCTCGCCTCCTGGATGACATGGCCCACCCCATCTACCATGTCGGCCTGCCCGGGAAGCTGCCGCCGCACGTCATGGTGGCGCACAAAGAGGGCGATGTCACTGGCGTCGCCAACGACATCGGTGTCGTCTTCGCGAAAAGGCCCTACATCCTCGTCGTGCTTTCGAAGGACGTCGCTGACATCGACGAGGGTTTCGCCAAGATCGCCGATATCTCACGGAGGGTGTACGATTATCAGGCCAGCCTCTCCGTGTGACCTTCCCGCGGCTGCCTCCCTCGGTCACCCCCTCGCTGTCTCCGCCGTCGTCTGCCTGCCTCGGAGGCGGCAGCCGACGGCTGCCCCACCCCGCCAATGCAGCCAGCGCGACCGCTGCAACGATCACGAGAACGATGCCTGCGAACCAGCCGCCAGCCTCCCCTGGGCACCGGCTTGGATTCCCTCGAGGGTGTTTCCTCGAGGGTGAGGAAGGCGCCGCGGACGTCACAAGGTGTGGTTCAATATCGTTACGGGAGATTCTTTCTGACCCGTCGGGAAACTATGCTCACCGTGGTCCCCCGCCGGTCCACACGCCCTTCCACGACGAGCATTGGACTTGTGAACATCACACCCCCGCACCGCCTGTATACGTCCTCGAACGCCGTAACGTCGACAAGGCCGGTCTCATCTTCCAGCGAGAAGAAAACCACGAGTCTTCCGCTTCGAGTCGGAGGGCGATGAGGTCGCACTACCACCCCTGCTACCCGTACGTTGGTGCCGGACTCCATCTGCCTTGCCGCGGCGGTCGTGATCACCCCTGCCTTTGCCAAACGGCTGCGATAGAACTCCATTGGGTGTCTCGTAGGATGAAGACCGAGTATGCAGAACTCGTGCCTGAACTTGTCGACTTCAGAAAAGTCAGGGATGTCCCCGAAGTATCTCAGAAAACCGTTGCCCCATGACGAGTCTCGCATCCGTCCGTCAGCTCCAGAACAGCTATCGTCGCCCTCGACGATAGTGGCGGTGCTGTCGCCGCCGTCGGCACGAGCGCTAACCCTACGAGCGCTGACCCCGTCTGGGCCAGTCTCGTCCCTCCACCGACGTCCCGGCTGCTCGCCTTCACGTAAGCGCCTTGTGATCTCCCAAAGTGCCGCCCTGCGGTTTGGGCAGAGGGAATCGAACGCCCCACACAGTATCAAGTTTTCGAAGAGGTTTCGGTCCACAGGTACCCGAACAAAGAAGTCCTCGATGGAGGAATATCCCCGCGGCCCCCTGGACGCGACTATCCTCGAGGCCGCATCCTCGCTCATCCCCCGCACTTGGAGGAGTCCCACGCGTATCGCGCCGTTCTCGATGGCAAACCTCTCAAAACTCCTGTTTATGTCGACCGGAAGGATCCGGACCCCGCGTCGCCTGGCCTCCACGCATATGGTGTTCGGCGGATAGAACCCCATGGGCTGGTTGTTCAGGATGGCCGCATAGAACTCTGCAGGAAAGTGGCGCAAAAGGTACGCTGTCTTGTATGCGGTATCCGCGAAGGCGGCAGCGTGGGCCTCGCAGAAACCATAGCCTGCATACGCAACTATATACGAGAGCACCGTCTCGGCAACCTCACGCGAGGCACCATGTTCCATCGCCTTCCTCAGGAATTCCTTTCCTATCCCATCCATCTCGGATCTGGAACGGTAGTGGGTCATCACTTTTCGCAAACGGTCGGATTCCCCTGGTGTGAAGCCGGCCACCGCCGTCGCGATCTCGATCACCTGTTCCTGGTAGAGCACCACACCATACGTTTTCTTGAGGATCCTCTCGAGGCTGGGATGCACGTAAGTCGCGTCCTCGATCCCCCGCCTCCTCGCGATGAACGGCTCCACCATATTGCCCTGCACGGGACCAGGCCGTATGAGCGCCACGCTCGCCACGATGTCCTCAATCGTGTTCGCCCCAAGCCGCCCCTGGAGAGCCCGCTGCGCGGGGCTTTCCAATTGGAACACGCCTATGGTTTCCCCGGAGTTGAGCATGTTGAAGGTCGCCTCATCATCCAACGGAATGCGCTGGTAATCTTGGCCGCTCCATCTCACCGAGTCTTCCACCGCCGCGAGCATACGCAATGACAGCATGTCGAGTTTGATGAGACCGACGTCTTCCACGTCGTCCTTGTCGAACTGTGCTATCACCACTCCTCGCGCAGCCATCTGCAAGGGGGTCACTTTCACGAGTGGCACCCGGCTGGCAACCACCCCGCCCAGGTGGGTACCGATGTGGCGCGGCACGCCCGCGAGCGCTTCGCACACTTCGAACAAACGGGAATACTTCTCTGCGGAGATTCCACCCTCACGAAGCTCTGGGTATCTTTCGAAAGCGGCCCCGATCTCGTCCGCGCACAAGTACGGGAGACGCTTCGCAAGCCGGTCCATGTCTTCCGCAGGCAATCCCATGGCCTTTCCCACGTCGCGTACGGCCGATCTTGCCCGAAACGTGTTGAAGGTGCATACCGTCGCCACATGCTCGGGACCGTACCGGCGCTGCAGGTAATCCCGAACTTCGTCCCGCCTTCTCGCGTCGAAGTCTATGTCGATGTCAGGCTTCTGCGCCCGCTCGAGGCTGAGGAATCTCTCGAAGAGAAGACCTCGAGCTATCGGGTCCACGCTCGTTATGAAAAGGCAGTATGCTACTGCGGAATCCGCAGCGGAGCCCCTCCCCGCGAACCGGATCCCCTCTTGCCGGGCGAAGTTCGCAACGTCCCATACCATGAGGAAGTAGTCTTCGTATCCGAGGGTGCATATGACGTTGAGCTCGTGGTCGAGCCTCGACCTAATCTCCCGGGTGATGGTCCCATAACGCGATGAAGCGCCTTCGTACACTAGTCGTCGGAGGTACTCGGCCGACGTCCCCGCTTGACCTGGAGGGACGAAGATGGGGAAGAGTCTCTGATCGAGCGAAAGCCCTGGGGAACACCGATCCACTATCTCACCAGCAGCCGCTAGCGCCTCTGGATGGCGCCGAAAGATGGATGTCATTTCCTCGATGGATTTCAAGTAGTTCTCAGCGTTGAGCCTTCGCTCAGGATGTACTTGGTCGAGCCGGGTCAGCGTGCGGATACAAGTGAGAACGTCATGCAGCGCAAAGTCTGACTTCTCGCAGTAATGAACGTCGTTGGTAGCCACGACCCCCACCCCGACCTCCTCCGCCAGCGCGGCGAGGCTGGAGGTCAGGCGGTCGCCCCCAGGGACGGCAAGGTTCTCGAGCTCGACGTAGAAGCTCTTCCGCCCGAAAATCCCCGCAAGACGCTTAGCGAACTCAAGCGCCCGCCCGTACCTGCCCGCCCGAACGAGTGTCGGGATGGCGCCTCGCATGATACATCCGGAAAGCGCTATGATCCCCCTGTGGTGCTCTTCGAGGGAAGACAGAGCCACTCTCGGCGACAGACGGCGCTTGGCGAACTCTAAAACGGATTCCGTGCCGCTGAACATCTCGGCAGATGGTCGTGCACCAGCGCCCGCTATGACTCGCTCCCAATCTTTGCACATATACGCTTCGGTGAGGATCGTGCAGATGTTCGAATAACCCTCGGGGCCTTCAGCCAGGAGTACAAGGTGGCTTCCCTCCTCTAGCGTCACCTCGGCGCCATGGATGGGCTTTATCCCATGCCGTCGGGCGGCTCGAACAAGCCTCGCTGCCCCGCAGAGGTTGTCGTGGTCGGTTATGGCGATGGCTTCCATGCCGAGCTCCGCCGCCCGCTTCACGAGCGCCTCGACGCTGGACGCCCCGTCGAGGAATGAGAAGTGAGAGTGCACGTGGAGATGAGCGAACCTGCCCATGGCGCTTGACATTCCCTCCGAATTCCCTCAATGAAACGCAATCAATCGAAGATCTTTGTGAGCCGCCAGGCCTCGCGCTCATCGCAGCAAAGTTCGTACACCCCACCGTTATCGGCAAGCACGGTAAAGGCGCGCCTCTCTCCTTCCCCTCGCCACCAATCGCCTACCTCGCGCCACTCGTCAACAATGGAAAGCACACGAAGCCATTTTCGCCTCCAATAGAACCTCTCCGGACGTAGGTCTTCCCGCGCGACAACCTGAAGCGACCTGTTTATCCTCCTCATGATGCAAACAAGCCTCCCAGGCCATCAGAAGCCTATCTTTCCTTTCGCACTGAAGCAGGCTTCCAGGAAAAAGGCTTCTTGTTCCGAATTTCTCTCTCACCCGAACCGCGACCGCATCGACGGATCGAGCTTGGTCAGTTGTCACATTAGGGGCGAACATATCCGCTTGAAATGCGGCTACCACGGGTACGAGATCGGCTGCTACAAGCGATAGCGCCCTCACAGGACGAGGCAGCCCACCTGTGGCCGGCTCCCATCGCTCCATCTTCCGCTTTGGGCGACACACCCGCTCAAGCGGCACAGGCGATTCGCGCGCCACGGGCGATTCGGCTTCTGATGGTGCTTCATCATAAAGCGCCAGCAGCACCGTTCTCAGAAGGCTCCTGTATATCCCCGTAACACCCCCGCACATCTCTGGTGGCCTCGAAAAGCGTTGCTCGCGCGCCACTTGGCTCTCACCTTCGCGCCCGGCGATATCGAGCACTATACCCCACCGACGGGCAGTCACAGAACTGGCCCTGAGCTTCTGTTCCATGCATACAGCGCCAGCCTCCACTATACGTGCCAAGATAGGCTCGCTGGACACGTCATCATCAAAGACCTTGCGAAAGGTCACCATCCTCTTGGGATGGACAGGTATCACCCGCGCACGATCCGTGCCTAAGCTGCGCTCGTAAACAATGTGCCCCACCTCTCCAAGCGTATCGACGAGAGCCGACCTCCCTATCGCCTGCACCTCACCCACCCGTTTCAGCCCAAGGCGCAGTAATCGCTCGATCACATCCTCATCGAGCGTCCAGAGCACATCCACTGGCAAGGGGGCGAGAAACTCCTTTTCTTTCCCGGTAACGATGTGCACATGCCCGGCCTCCCTCGCTGAGCCGGTTATGAGGTGTCGAAACTCCTCGCCCCTCGGCATTTCCCCTGCCTCGTCGAGCACCCCCGAAGCCACCCGCGCCACCAGCTTGCAGCGCGCTACCCCGAACACGGGACGACTCCCAATTATGCCCTGTATGTCTTGAGAAATCCTCCCGAGCGTTTCCGGAACATCGGCGCACCCTGAAAGGTCGACAAACGCTTCGTGTTGAGCCAAGGGCTCTACAGCCGGGCTATACTGCGCGCATGCCTCCCATAAATCATCGGCAAGCCTATCGTAACGCTCAGGAACGTAGCCAACATCGATCACATCTGGGTGCACGAGTCGCGCCGCAGATAGAGACATCCCTGGTCTAATCCCCGCATTCCTCGCACCCGGAGACGTGGCCATCACTCTCTTACTCTTCGTGACAAGGATCATGGGCGCCCCTTTCAGGCGTGAATCTAGTAAAACCTCGGCTTCCACATAGAAGTCGGGCACCCAAACATGCGCAACAACCACTGACATGGGCTTCACCTTCGTGAGCCTGCTCAAAGTCAAGACATGTAACGGAAAGGCTTAGTCGAACATCAGTTCGTATTTATAGTATATGAGTCTTGCCGCCTTCCTGTCAATACAAATCCTGCCATAAGGTATGGGCACGGAAGGAATTCGTGCGCATATGTCCAAACAACTATGGGGCAGCGCTGCTGCAAGCGCAACTCAACGTACACTCCAGGGCAATTCGAAAGGAGGAAGGTGTGCTTGCCGAACCATCGTCCAGGCGGATAACCTCTGCCGCCGGCATCTCTCACTTGAGGCCCCTTTCCAAACCTCAAGACAAGGAGGACAAGGCGATGAACCTGTTTGACGCGATGGGGAAACACGATTACGAGCAGGTCCTCTTCTGTAGCGACACATCAACGGGCCTGCGGGCGATAATCGTCATTCACGACACCACCCTCGGCCCCGCCCTTGGCGGCACCCGAATGTGGCCGTACAACACCGAGGAGGAGGCGGTCGTCGACGCGCTCCGCCTCGCTCGCGGCATGACCTACAAGAACGCCGCGGCCGGCCTCAATTTCGGCGGCGGGAAAGCGGTCATCATCGGTGACCCCAGAAAGGACAAATCAGAGGAGCTCTTCAGGGCGTTCGGCCGGTTCGTGGACACTCTCGGTGGCAGGTTTATCACAGGCGAGGATGTGGGCATAACCGTGGACGATGTTGAGACCATGAGATGCGAGACCAAATGGGTCGGAGGTTCGTCCAGCGCATCTGGAGGCAGCGGCGACCCGGGTCCTGTGACCGCCTATGGCGTTTGGCGTGGCCTCGCAGCATGCGCGAAGGTGGTCTTCGGCAGCGACTCTCTGAAAGGCCTTACCGTGGCGATCCAGGGAGTCGGGAGCGTCGGCTACCATCTCGGCAAACACCTGCGCGATGATGGCGCCAACCTCATCGTCACGGACATCTTTCAGGACAAGGTAGAACGGGCAGTGCGCGACCTAGGAGCGAGAGCTGTGGAGCCAGACGCCATATTCGACGTCGAGTGCGATATCTTCGCCCCTTGCGCCCTCGGCGCTGTCCTCAACGATTCCACAATCCCCAGGCTTAAGTGTAAGATAGTGGGAGGCTCCGCCAACAATCAGCTGAAAGAGAATCGACACGGCGACGTGTTGCAGGACACGGGAATCCTGTACGCACCAGACTACATCATCAACGCCGGAGGCGTCATCAATGTCGCGGACGGCCTCTTCGGATATAGTCGCGAGAGGGCTCTGCGTAAGGCGGCGGGCATCTACGACACCATACTCAGGGTGGTCGAGATATCCAAACGGGACAACGTTCCGACCTACAAGGCTGCCGACCGGCTCGCGGAGGAGCGCATCGCCACCGTGGGCAAGATCATGCGGCGAATCCGGTCCGGTTGCATCTGACACATCTCGCTGCGGTCCTCGCAGCAACTGCCACGTGCCACGAAAGACAACGAATGAAACGGGGGCTGCCGGCAAGCGGCGTTCAGGCAAGCCAGCAGCCCCTTTCATTCCGATGGCTCCCTCGTCACTTACGATATCCTTCTGTCCGACGAGGAGCTTCGGCCTTCGCCTTCATGGTCTTCTCATACAGGTACACCACACCGGGAACGAAAACCAACTGCAGGACCACGCCCGGGAGGCTAGCTACTATCCCAGCCGTCAGGGGATACAGCACCGGCACGGAGTCCAGGCCAAAGAGAGGCAAGAGGTACGCACCAAGTGCGCCATACACCAGGCGACCGCCTATCATAGCACTCACGAGAGCGACTATCACGTTCTGCTTCAACGCTCTGTATAAGAGCCCGCTGAGGAACCCGTACACGGTCAGCTCCACCATCATGGCCTGCGCGGTAGGTGGAATCAAAGGAGGCATCCCCGTCAAGATGGCGGACAATAGAGGCGTCAGAAACCCGACGATCCCGCCGATGACCGGGCCAACGAAAAAGCCCGCCAAGAGGACCGGCACGTGCATCGGAAGGAAAACCTTGCCCGCCCCAACGGCATGAAAGAACATGGGGATCACTATTCCCAACGCGATAAAGACAGCACCGTGGGCAAGTTCTCGCACTATGCAGCGACTACTACGCATCAAGATCAGCCCCCTGTGCACGGCCCTTCCCGCAACGCCGTCATGTGCGGCTGCGGTGGCAGTGCCGCCCGCTTCGACATGGTCTCCAGGATCTCCGGGATCTCTGGCGGCTACGAGAAGCCCCTACCCGACTCCCGCGCCACGGACGGGTCTCGGAAAGCCCGAGATGACAGCACACGGCACGGCAATACGACCACGATAGAGAGCGGGCGCCCCTGAACTAGGAGCGCCAGTCCCAAGTGAGCGAGGCAACCAGATCTGTAAGCCGAATTCTGTCGAGGGTGGTCATCTGTCTTGGATCCGAGTCGCCCCGGACCTCATGCGACCGTACCCGAGGGGGAGGCGGGCCACCTCATGTCCCTCCTATTTGGTCTTGCTCCGGGTGGGGTTTGCCTAGCCGACCGGTCGCCCGGCCGCTGGTGCGCTCTTGCCGCACCGTTTCACCCTTGCTCACGCGATTTCGGACCTCGTGCGGCCTCGCCCGCGCAAGCGGTCTCATCTCTGTTGCACTTTCCTTGGGGTCGCCCCCACTGGGGATTACCCAGCACCCTGCCCTGCGGAGTTCGGACTTTCCTCAGGCGCGCGATTCCCACGGGAATCACGCGCCCGCGACCACCCGATCTGCTTGCTCTCTGCTCTCACCTTTCTTTCGGGCCCTGCCCAAGAGACGAAGGCCGCGTCGCTATCGCGCCGCGTCTTCAACCGGATCGACCTCCGGATCGACCTCGTCACAGCCGGACCCGGAGCTCAGGCCCACAAGGATTCTAACATCTACGTGCCCATATGTCAAATCAGGCCACCGTTGCGCGCGCCTCCCCGGGTCTCGTTTGCGCACGCGTTCCTGCGGTGACCAAGACACCCGGCTAGTGTCGCGGCCGGACGACTAGTCCGAAGGATCCCGTAGCCCGAGGTCGCCGTCGATGCCCATGTTAGCAAGCTGGTCAGCTTTGGCGTTCATTTCCCGTCTAACGTGTCTCACGGGGCATGAGTCGAAGAGGCGCCTCAGTCTCTGCACCTCGGCGACCAGAGGGCGAAGGCGCTCAGACTTGACGGCGTACTGCCCGGATAGCTGCCTCGCCACGAGCTCGCTGTCAACATAGACCCGCACCCTGCGTGCTCCGAGCTCCTGCGCGGTCTCGAGCGCCTTCGCGATAGCGAGGTACTCGGCTTCGTTGTTCGTGGCGACACCTACCCCAGCGCTTATCTGGGCAACCACGCTCTCGTTCTCGTCAAGTATCACGGCGCCGATTCCGGCCGGCCCCGGGTTTCCCCTTGACGCGCCATCGCTGTATATAATGAGCTCTCTCTCCAATTCAGCCTGTGCACGCTCGTCCATCACGTTCCCCCCGACACTCCGCCGGACCGGCGCGGTCGGATCCCGCGCACCTCCCGGCCTGCTCAGCCTCGATCCGATGCTCGAGACGCGATCACCCGACCCAACAGAGGATCCTTCCACAACTTTCGCATCGGACCACCTGGTCATTGGATCTCGCCCGAGCCACGAGAAAAGTCGGGAGAACCACGTGACACCCTCCGCAAATCCCGTCCTTGACCGGAACTACCGCAATACCGCCCTTGTCTTTCGCAATCTGCTCATACCTTGCCAGAACACCGGGGGAGATCTTCGCGACTAGCGCGTCGCGCTCCGTGCACAACTGCGCTATCTCAGACTCGATCTTGCGCACCTCGGTGTCGCGCACGCCTTTCAGCGCCTCCAATTTCGCGGACGCCTCGGCGATCGCCCTACCCAGCTCGCTCGCACGCGACTCCGCCGCCTCTATCTCTTCCATCTGACCTATGACGTGGTCCTCGAACCGGGCTTTGCTCGCCTCCAGCATCCTCAGTTTCCCTTGCATCCCCTCTATCTCTCTTGGATTCGTCACGATTCCCCCGTATAGTTTCCTCGAAATGGCCTCGATAGCCCCAACTGCCTCTTTCAGGTTCCATTCAGCTTCTTTCTGCTCCTTACGAACGCGCGCAAGCCTCGTGTTCGTATCGGAGAGGCTTGCGCGCAACGACGCAAGTGTGTCCTCGACACCCTTTATCTCCTTCTTGACAGGCAGCTCCGCGAGAGCCCTTTCCAGCCGCTGCCTCTGCATGTCCAGCCGCTGGAGCTCGAAGAGCAACTGTATCTCCATCATTGGCATTATTCCCCTCGCGTCGTCGTACTAAACTAAAGGGAGCGATCGGCCGCGTTGAGCTGCCCTAGCTCCTTATCGCCCCCAGTAGGTCCTTGTAGGTTTCGATATCCATGCCGACCTCGGTGCGCTTTGCCTGCACGTCTGTACCGTTCTTCTTCGCGCAGTCCACACACCGCTTCGTCGTCGGCAGAATCTCAAGTCTCGCCTTTGGGATGACCTTGCCACAGATTTCGCACTTCACGACCATCCTTCTGGGCCCCTTTCTCCTCCGGTCTGCCGTTCCTGCTCGTCTCAAGGCCCTCATGCCGGAGAAACCCGCTGCCAGACACGTCCCCGACGGGCACAGCCTTCCCCCTTCGCTACTATAGTTATTTCTACACCGGGCTTTCAGTTCCTGCACGCCGCTTGCGACGCCAGGCTTCACGCCCCGCCGAGCCCCGGGCGACGCAGTCCACCTTATGTAACGGTTCGGGAACCCTCCTCTCCATCGAAGGGACTGGCCGGGAATGCTGGACTGTCCTCAATGCACCTCTACATACGCAAAGCGGGCGAACCTCGCCCGCTCCACAAATCTGGTGGGCCCACCTGGGATCGAACCAGGGACCGACCGGTTATGAGCCGGTTGCTCTACCGCTGAGCTATAGGCCCAAATACTTGGCTCCCTGGGCAGGACTCGAACCTGCAACCTACCGGTTAACAGCCGGCCGCTCTGCCATTGAGCTACCAGGGAACAAAACCTCGTTCACACGTGCTATTATACACGCGTGGTCCCGCCCGGTCAAGAGGCAGGCGCTGCGAAATCCGCACGCTGCCTCCGTCCGGCTTCCGGGGTTTACTCCAGGTAGTCCTTGAGTTTCTTGCTACGACTGGGATGCCTGAGTTTTCGGAGCGCCTTCGCTTCTATCTGGCGTATCCTCTCGCGCGTGACGCCGAACACCTGCCCGACCTCTTCAAGGGTGCGAGACCGGCCGTCGTCAAGCCCGAAGCGCAGTCGGAGCACCTTCTCCTCCCTTGGGGTGAGCGTGTCCAAAACGTCCTCGAGCTGCTCCTTGAGGAGGTGGAAGGACACCGCATCCGCGGGAGCCAATACCTCCTCGTCTTCGATGAAGTCCCCGAGATGGCTGTCCTCTTCCTCGCCTATGGGCGTCTCGAGGGACACGGGCTCCTGAGCCACCTTCATGATCTCCCTGACCTTCTCCTCGCTCATGTCCATGGCTTTCGCCGTTTCCTCGATCGTAGGTTCTCGGCCGTATTCCTGCACGAGCTGCCTTTGAACCCGGACAAGCTTATTGATGGTCTCGACCATGTGGACGGGAATTCGTATGGTCCTGGCCTGGTCGGCTATTGCTCGGGTTATCGCCTGTCTGATCCACCACGTCGCGTACGTGCTGAACTTGTAGCCTTTCCTATAGTCGAACTTCTCCACGGCCTTCAAAAGGCCAAGGTTTCCTTCCTGTATGAGATCGAGGAAGAGCATGCCACGGCCGACGTACCGTTTGGCGATGCTGACCACGAGCCGGAGGTTCGCCTCGGCAAGCCTGCGTTTAGCCTGTTCGTCGCCATTTTCGATGCGCTTCGCGAGCTCGACTTCCTCCTCGGCCGTCAGGAGCGGGACTCTCCCGATCTCTTTGAGGTACATCCTGACCGGGTCATCCACGCTGATGCCTTCAGGGAGAGAGAGATCCAGCTCCACGTCCTCACGGACCACCGCCTCCCCGTCCGGCCCGTCCGGCCCATCAGGTCCACTCGGAACCACGGCCTCATCGGTGATCTGCCCTGCCTCGCCGTCTCCCGGATCAGGCGCGACGTCTATGCCCATCTGGCTGAGGGCTTCGTACACCTCGTCTATTTGCTCAGGAGACAGTTCCACGTTCTGAAGCGCGTCCATTATCTCCCTGTATGTCAACATGCCCTTCCTCTTGCCGCGCTCGATGAGCTCCTTCAACTCGGGCATGTCAGGCTGCCCAGGCTTCATGATCATCCCTCCTTTCCGTCGCCAGCCATCGACGCCTTGCCGGCCATGGCGGCTGTGTGGTCACCGCGTCCCCTTGCGTTACACGCATCGCGTGGCGACGCGCTGGTGAGCTTCACCCGCTCCCCGAGAACGGCTGGAACTCCCTCGAGAGCCTCGCCCGAAGGCTTCCAAGCTCCGCCAGCAGGTATCTCGATTTCTCCACCGCCTCAGAGCCGTCCAGAGAGCCGTCCAGCGACGCAAGCTCCCTCTCGAGCTCACGGATCCTTTTCCTAAGGCACCTCTCTCTCAGCACCGAGAGGCAGTCTCCAGCGATCTTCGCAGGGTCGCCCTGTTCCTCGCCGGCCTGTCCGAGCAGAATCCCGGAGGCGTACCGACGAGTCTCCTCATCGTCAAGGGACCCAACTATCTTCGCAGGATCGACCGCGAGATCCCGTTCGCCATCGGCTTCGGCACGCGCGGCCTCATCCACCAGGGCCCTTGCGATCTCTCGGTGCCTCGCGTCATGGAAGCCATCTACCCCAATCTCTGAGAGCACGGTGGCCCTCACCGAGCTGTTCTCGGCCATCAGCTTGAGAAGGATCTTCTCGGCTTCCAGGACTTTCATCGTCTCGCCTGATCTGGCAATATCATCCTCTGACTTAGTATGCCTGTTTCCAGCGATTCTATCCCCAGCCTGGGCCGCCACCGGCGCCCCTTGACGCTCGGTCCCTCGGTCTGCCGCCCTCCGCCAGCCGAGTCGACGCCGGTCTCCACGGACGGTTCGCTCGTTCACGAGCGCCTCAACGTCCCTGCCCAACGCCTCAGGGTCTATCTTGAGAAGCAAGGCGGCTCTTCGAGTGTATTCGCTGCGCTCGACAGCGCTCCTCACGGTTGCGATCACCTTTGCCGCTTCGCGCGCTCCCTGCACCCTTCCCTCCACCGTGGCCAGGTCAGAACTGGAGACCGCAAGATGGAGCCTGTAATCAACGAGGGGTCTCGCATCAAGCAGAACACGCGATAGAGCTTCGGTCCCGCCTCGTCGGAGAGTCGCGTCCGGATCCTCTCCCTCAGGAAGGCTCGCCACCTTGACCGTGAGCCCAGCGTCTGCCAAGATCTCCATGCCACGGACGGTCGCCGCGGCTCCCGCAGCATCAGCGTCGTAAGCTATCACCACCGCCGGTGCATAACGTCGAAGCGTCCTTGCCTGTTCCTCTGTGAGCGCTGTACCAAGCGAGGCAACCACGTTCCGGAAGCCGTGCTGGTGGGCGGTGATGGCGTCCATGTAACCCTCAACGACGACCGCCGTAGAGTCCTTGCGAATGAAGTCCTTCGCGAGGTGCAGGCCGTACAGGGTTCTTCCCTTCTTGAAAAGAACCGTCTCGGGGGAATTCAGATACTTGGGGACCGAGTCGTCGAGGACCCGTCCCCCGAACCCTATCACCCTTCCCGAAGGGTCGCATATCGGAAACATCAGCCTCGCCCTGAACCTGTCGTAGCAGCTCCCTGGCTCTTTGCCCGGCACAACCAGACCGGCAGCCAAGAGAGTCTCCTTGGCGATCTTGCGCCTGCTCAGTGCCCTAAGGAGGGCGTCCCAGGACTGTGAGGCGAACCCAAGTCTGAACTTGGCCACCGTCTCGTCCGCAAGACCACGCCGCTTTAGATAGTCACGTGCGTTCCTGGCTTCGGGGCTTCTTGCCAACACACTCTCAAAGTACTCGCACGCGGCCTCGTTAGCTTCGTACAACGCCCTTTGCTCCTCGCGAGCTTCCGCCGCTCCCTGCGCTCTTTCGTCGACTACGATTCCGGCCCTATCCGCGAGGAGCCTCACTGCTTCCGCGAAGCTCAGGTTCTCGATCTTCATGACGAAGCTGAAGACATCGCCACCGGCCCCGCACCCAAAACAATGAAAGAGCTGCTTTTCAGGGGACACCACGAAGGACGGCGTCTTCTCCGCGTGAAACGGACACAGGCCCTTGTAAGTCCTGCCCGCTTGCTTCAGCGCGACGTATCCGGATATCACCTCTACTATGTCGCTCTTCGCGCGGAGCTCGTCGAGAACATCGTCACTGAAGCCGCGCATGGGATCGGTTCTCCTTGCCGCACCGCACGCCAGCGAGATGCGTTCGTTGTAGTTCCTCTTTCGCCATCTCGGGCACTTTTCCTCTCTTGCCAGGCTCTCCACGCGAAAGAAAGCCGCTTCTCTCTGGAGTGTGCACGCTCGCGGCCACGTTCTCTTCGTATGTCCCCGAAGGACACGAAGACTGGCGTACACGATTCGACGGCTCTTGCCGGAATCCTCCCGGCTGACCAACATTTCTCACACCAACCGACATGTCGAGCGATGCTCAAACGGACCATGTGTTCGCATATTTGGTAGTATACCGCACTTGAGGCAGTATATGCCCGAGGGCCGCCTCGCGTGCGACCGATGCATCGCTCGCAAGCGCAGTTCGCGTCAGGCGCCATCGCGAGCGCATGAAGTGACCACGGCACTCTGGTTGACGGACTGCTGATGATTGTGCCCCCAAGCGACCATGGCCGCGCTTGGGGGCACCTTGCTCTCTTGTCCTACGCGGGCTTTTCCGCGATCCCCTGCCTGAGGGGTTACGCAGTGGTGTACTCGTCCACTCTACCTGTCTTGCCTGTCGCCTTACGCGGGTTCTTTATCTCAGCCCTCGCCGCGGCCAATCGCGCGATAGGCACCCTGAAAGGAGAGCAACTCACGTAGTCGAGGCCTGCGTCGTGGCAGAACTCGACGGACGAAGGATCCCCCCCGTGCTCCCCGCATATACCCACTTCGAGCTCGGGCCGGGTTTGCCTTCCGCGTTCCACAGCGATATTTATGAGTTGTCCTACGCCCTTTCGGTCTAGCACTTCGAACGGGTTGTGCTCCAGGATATTGTGTTCCAGGTAGTACGGCAGGAACTTCCCTTCGGCGTCGTCTCGAGAGAAGCCAAATGTCGTCTGCGTGAGGTCGTTCGTGCCGAACGAGAAGAACTGGGCTTCCTTGGCTATCTCGTCGGCTGTGAGAGCCGCCCTAGGCAGCTCGATCATGGTCCCGACCATGTATTCGAGCTTCACACCGTGTTTCTCCATAGTCTCTCTGGCGACGCGTTCCACGACCTCACGAGCGATTTCGATCTCTCTGACGTGCCCGACCACCGGGATCATGACCTCCGGGAAGACCTTGTATCCTTCCTTCACCAGCTCGCAAGCTGCTTCGAATATGGCCCTCGCCTGCATCTCGTTGATCTCCGGGTAGGTTATGCCCAGCCTGCACCCTCTGTGTCCGAGCATGGGGTTGAGTTCACGCAACTTGTCGACACGCGCCAGGAGCGCTTCCTTCTTCCTCAGTCCCTCGCCGTCGGTCCCCTGGAGCTTCATCTTGGTCACTTCCACGAGCAACTCCTCGTGGCTGGGCAGGAACTCATGGAGCGGCGGATCCAGGAGCCTGATGATCACCGGGTAACCGGCCATCGCCTTCAGGATCCCGCGGAAGTCCTCCACCTGGAACGGCAGCAGCTTGTCGAGGGCCGCGCGTCGCGCCTCGGTCGTCTCAGCCAGGATCATCTCCTGAACTACAGGGACCCGCTCCTCGCCGAAGAACATGTGCTCTGTTCGGCACAGGCCGATGCCTTTCGCCCCGAATTTCAGAGCCGTCTCTGCGTCGTGCGGTGTGTCAGCGTTTGCTCGCACCCCAAGGGACTTGATTTCGTCAGCCCAATCCATGAGAGTCGCGAAATCGCCGCCTATTGTGGGGTCCACGAGCGGCGCCTCGCCCAGAATGACTCGGCCGTTCGTTCCATCGAGGGTTATGACGTCGCCTTCCTTGACCACTACGTCCCCCACACGGAAGAGCTTCTCCGCCTCAACCACGGTGATGGCCTCGCAACCCGTGACCGCGGGTGTGCCCATGCCGCGCGCCACGACCGCGGCGTGGCTCGTCTTGCCGCCTCTGCTCGTGAGTATGCCTTGGGCCGCAGCCATGCCATGGATGTCATCCGGCGAGGTCTCCTTTCTGACAAGGATGACTTTCTCGCCGGCGCCGCCCCTTTCAGCGGCGTCGTCGGCCGTGAACACGACCGCACCGACCGCTGCACCGGGGGAAGCGGCGACACCCGTCGCAAGGACGCTCACCTTCGCTTTGGGATCGATCATCTTGTGAAGGAGCGTGTCGAGCTGCGCCGGCTCCACGCGCATTATGGCTTCTTCCTTGGTGATGAGACCCTCCCTCACCATATCCACGGCGATCTTCACTGCCGCGGCGGCTGTCCGCTTTCCCGCGCGGGTCTGCAGCATGAAGAGCTTGCCTTCCTGGATCGTGAACTCCACGTCCTGCATATCGCGGTAGTGACGCTCCAGCTTCTCGAAGATACCGGTGAGTTCCCGGTAGACCTCAGGCATCTCCCGCTCGAGCTCCGCGATGGGCTTGGGAGTTCTGATGCCCGCCACCACGTCCTCGCCCTGCGCGTTCTTCAGGTACTCACCGTAATACTTCTTCTCGCCGGTAGCCGGGTCTCTAGTGAACGCCACACCCGTGCCGGAGTTCTCCCCCATGTTTCCGAACACCATCGCCTGGACGTTCACGGCCGTGCCCCAATCGCCCGGTATGTTGTGTATCTTGCGGTACGTTATCGCCCTGGGGTTGTTCCAGGACCCGAAAACGGCGTCGCGCGCCATCTCAAGCTGCTTCATGGGGTCTTCGGGAAAGTCGATCCCCTTCTTCTCCCGGATCCGCGCTTTGAAGGCCCTCACCACGTCCTTGAGGGCAGCCGCATCGAGCTCGGTGTCAAGGTGCACTCCGAGGCTCTTCTTCTTGCCCTCGAGGATCTCCTCGAAGTCGTCGTGGGAGACGCCTAGCACGACGTTGCCGAACATCTGCACGAACCTGCGGTACGCGTCGTACGCGAATCGCTCGTTCCCCGTGAGCTTGATGAGCCCTTTCACGGTCTCGTCGTTGAGGCCGAGGTTGAGAACGGTATCCATCATACCGGGCATGGATACTCTAGCGCCCGATCTCACCGACACGAGGAGGGGTCGTTCCGCGTCGCCGAACTTGAGATCCATCGCGTCTTCGAGCTTCCGGAGGTTCTCGAGGACCTGATCGGCAAGCTCTGGTGGGTACTGCTTGTTCTTGTCGTAGTAGAAGGAACACACCTCGGTGGTGATGGTGAACCCAGGGGGAACGGGTATCCCCAGGTTGGTCATCTCCGCGATGTTCGCGCCCTTCCCTCCGAGAAGGTTCCTCATCTCCTTGCCACCTTCAGCCTTGCCCTTGCCGAAAAAGTACACGTACTTCTTGGCCATGAATGGTTCTACCTCCTTCGTTTCTGACCTTCGATCGTATACTGCTGGGCCGCGGGCGCCGCGTCGCCTCTCGTCTCCCGCCAGGACTCGCTCAGCAGGCGCGCCCGCGCGTCGCACGATGTGTGTCACTCGAATCCGAGTCTTGCTCCAGGTCTTCAGGTCGTCTCAGTCTGGACTACCTTGGAGAAGTCCGCGATGCCTCGCGAAAGCCCGGCCACGCGTGAGAGGAGCGCGAGCCTGTTGTGCCTTCGAGCCTCATCCTCGGTCATTACCAGCACATCGCGGAAGAACGCGTCGATAGGGTCAGCCAACTCAGCCATGGCCTTGAGCGCGCTGGCGTAATCCTTCCTCTTCACCGCGGCCGCGACAACCTCCCTGGCTTCGCAGAACGCAACGAAGAGTCTCCGTTCCGCGGGTTCACCCAACAGCGACTCGTCCACCTCCCCACGGTCCTCCGAACCCGCTATGCGGGAGGCGCGGGTGTAACCTGTGACTGCCCGCCCAAACTCCTCCGTGCCGCTGGCAGAAGCGAGAGCCTCAGCGCGGCGCAGGGTGTCGGGTACATCGTCGAAACCCGCTCCGAGCACCGCATCGACGAGGTCGTAACGAATGCCTCGGTCTATGAGCGTCGCCCGCATGCGCTGCCGTGTGGAATCCAAGATGGCCTCGCTCACCTCCTCCGGCGGGAGTCTGAGCACCCCAGCCTGCTCAAGTAAGAAAACGGACCGGGACGCAAGCCAATAGACGGGAACGTCCACGTCGCGTTCCAGCAGGATGCTCACTATGCCGGAGACTTGCCTCCTTAGGGCGTAGGGATCCTCAGAGCCCGAAGGCTGTATCCCGATCCCGTAGAACCCGGCGACCGTGTCCATCTTGTCCGCGAGCGATAGTACGATCCCTGCGCGACTCTCTGGCAGGCGGTCCCCAGCGAATCTCGGCATGTAGTGCTCGGATATGGCTCTCGCTACGTCACTGTCCTCACCCGAGGCCATAGCGTACTCTGCGCCCATGACCCCTTGCAGCTCAGGAAACTCCTTCACCATATGTGTCACGAGGTCGGCCTTGCAAAGCTGAGCTGCCCTCGTCACCACCTTGCTTACGCCCTCGGAAAGGCCAAGCCTCACGCATATGTCCGCCGCCAGCCGCTCGACACGGCGGGCCTTGTCTAGCATGGTGCCGAGCTGCTCGTGAAAGACTACACCTGACAATCCGTCGATATACGTCTCCAGGTGAGCCTTCGTGTCCTCTTCGTAAAAGAACCTTGCGTCCTGCAGTCTCGCCGCAAGCACCCGCTCATTGCCCCTGCGCACTGCATCGATGCGCGACGCGAGACCGTCACGGACGGCCACGAACGCGGGCAGGAGGCGGCCCCTCTCGTCCTCCACAGGGAAGTACCGCTGATGATCCCGCATCGGTGTGACGATAACCTCCCTGGGCAGACGGAGCAGGTCCGGATCAAAGCGCCCCACTAGCGGGACGGGATGCTCTGACAGGAAAGTGAGCTCCTCGAGCAAGTCTTCGTCCTCAACGATTCTGCCGCCCAAGGACTTGGCCGCTTCGCTGGCCCCGCGAGCTATGACCTCCCGTCGCTCCCGATGATCCGCGAGGCAATGGGCCGCCCTCAGAGTCGCAATGTAGTCCTCCGCCTTGGCAACCTCGAGCATCCCTCTTGTGAGGAACCTGTGTCCGGCGGTGAGCCGCCCGGACCCTATGCCTCCCACCTCCAGAGGGACCACCTGTTCCCCGAGAAGCGCCAGCACCCAACGGATCGGGCGCGCGAATCGGAAGTCCAAGTCTCCCCATCTCATGGACTTCGGAAAGCTCATGCCCGCGATGAGCCGCGTGAACGCCGAGGCAAGAGCGTCCTGCGCCGGCCTTCCGTCTTCCCGGGATACGGCGTATACGAACCGGCCTTTCGGCTCATCCTTGATCACCAGGTCCTCCACGCGCACGCCACGAGACCTGGCGAAACCTTCTGCCGCACGAGTGGGGTTCCCCGAAGCGTCGAACGCCGCGCTGTACGCGGGCCCCCTGGTCTCACGTACGAGCGGCGGCCCGAGCGGCGCGACTCCCTCCACGTACAGCACGAGCCTTCGGGGCGTGCCAAGCGCTCTCACGTCTTCGTAGTCCACACGCTCCTCCGTGAGAATCCTCGCGCCTTCACGCTCTATGTACCGCAGCGCTTCTGGGAGAAACCTTGCGGGAATCTCTTCGGCACCTATCTCGAGGACAGCGTCTCTGCGCCCGTGCAGAACAGGCGCGTCATTCATCGGCGGCACCTCCTTGCTGCTCACCGGCATCCCGTCCGGCCGTTCCCGCCATCAGCGCTGACGCTGGTCGTCCCCCGAACGCCGTCATCAAGGGGAAGCCGAGAGCCTCACGTTTGCGCACGTACGCCTCAGCGCACGCCCGGGCGAGCGCCCGCACTCGCGCGATGAAAGCCGTCCGCTCGCTCACTCCGAGCGCCCCCCTCGAGTCGAGCAGGTTGAACACATGAGAGCACTTGAGGACGTAGTCGTACGCAGGAAGCACAACGCCGGCGTCGAGCCCCCTCCTCGCCTCAGCCTCGTATGTGTTGAAGAGGAGGTTGAGGGCCCGTACATCCGCGAGCTCAAACCCGTACTTCGAGTGTTCCACCTCGAACTGACGTTGGATCTCACCATAGGTGATAGTGTCCGTCCACGAGAGGTCGAATACATTGTCAACGTCCTGCAGGTACATGCAGAGCCTCTCGAGGCCGTATGTGATCTCCGCGGAAACGGGCCGCGTGTCGATCCCTCCGACCTGCTGAAAGTAAGTGAACTGAGTTATCTCCATGCCATCGAGCCAGACTTCCCAACCCGTGCCCCATGCGCCCAGCGTCGGAGCCTCCCAGTTGTCTTCGACGAATCGTATGTCATGCTCTATGGGATCGATTCCCAGAGCATCGGTGAGGCTTCCGAGGTACACCTCCACCACGTCTTCAGGGGACGGCTTCAGGATGACTTGGAACTGATGATGAAGAAAGACTCGGTTCGGATTCTCGCCGTAGCGGGCATCCGCGGGTCGCCTGGATGGTTGAACGTACGCGACCTTCCATGGCTCCGGACCGAGGGCGCGCAGGAATGTGGCCGGCGCCATGGTGCCCGCCCCAACCTCCACATCGTAGGGTTGCTGCAAGACACACCCCTGCGCGGACCAGTACGACTCCAGCCTCCCTATCATTTCCTGAAATGTCACGCGCTCTCCCCCTACCTCCGTGCGCCCGCACCCGTCTGCGTCGCTGTTCGCGTGGTTTGATGCCCGCGGATATCCGTCGATACGATCATGCGGTCCCGTCCATGCAGTCCCTGGCGACGGGAACAACCGTCTCCCTGTGCCCTGACTCGCCTAGTGCCACCGAAGCGCGTCGCCCATGACCCATTCAACGAGGTGACGCGTGATCGTTACCTCAACGAGCGAACCCGCCATGAGGAGAGGAACCACCACCACTGTCAGCACGAGCAGGGTGTCGAGGACGATCACCTTGATGTTCCTGACTTCACGCAGCCCTCGTTGGTACCCGAGGATGTTGAAGCCGAGCCTCATCCCCAGCGTACCGCCGATGACGTAACCCGGTATCTCGAACATACCGTGCGGCAGGATGCCCGTGAGGATGAAGGGCACCAACCCAAACCCCTGACGCGCCACGTCTCCGGAAACCATCCCCACGAGGAGCCCATTGATGAAGACCATGATCATCGGGAGGACTCCGAACAGCGCCCCGCCAGCGACCAGAAGTCCCGCTGCCTTGAGATTGTTCCAAAAGACCATGCCCGCCATGCCCGTGACTCGCATCGTGGACATCGCCCGGGCCATGGGGCCGAATTTCTGGTCGAGGAGGATGAACAACCACGAGGAGTCAACCGGGTGTCGGCGGAACGCCACGTACCCAAACACCACCCCGGTCAGGAAGAGTACGCTCGTGAAGAACATGTACCGCTTGCTCGCGCGAAGAACCTTCGGAACCCGCGCCAAGAGGGCCGGTGCCCTCATCGCGTTCCCCCCCATGAAGAAACCTCTCGCCCTTGACGCAACATCCAGGGACGAGAGGTCGCTCCCGCGGTTCCACCCTGATTGACCCATCGCGTCCGTGCCCGGACGGGCGCGTCTCCTCGCGATGAGCCCACTCGTCGAAAATGCCACTCCGGCTCGGAAGACGCCCTTCCCCGCTGTGGCGGTACCGGCTTGCACCTCACCCGGCTCTCTCTCCCCGCCCTGTCCGCGGGTACTCCTTCTTCATCATCGCCAGACCGTGATCATTTTTCTCCCAATATACCAGACGTACCCGGTCATGTCAATCCTAACCTGGACGACCGGGCAACTCACAGGCCACCGCAGGCACGGCGTTGTGTCACTCCACGTGCTCCTGCTGGTCATCGCCGAACTGGCCAGCGGTTTCGATGGAGATGGAACACCCTGTGGCGAGGGCTGTCACAGCGCCCACCAGCGCGAGCTGAGGCGCTATCGCCGTCCCGATTATGCCCGCGGTGACCGGCAGTTCAACCATGGTTTTCCCGTAGCGTTCGACCCTGATCTTGGTTTCGTTACCGCGGCGTATGACGCCCTTTATCTTGTCCAGGACCTCCTGCCCCATGTCCGCGATCTTAGCCTGCTCCAGCCGCCTGTCCTCTTCTATGAAGACGAGGGCCTTCACCACATCGCCTTCGGCCCTGTTGAGATACTCGACGGCATCGCGGTAAGAAAGACCTGCCCGCTCGCGGATGATGTCCACCTTCTCGAGGTCTATTTGCATGAGCTGCCCTCCCTGTCTCGGTCGCATTCAAGCGCGGCACCTAGGCCGCAGTCCCTTGCTGCACACGCTTCGTCCGGTCCACGTCACTCTGATCCTCCGACCGGTCCGGGAGCTCTCTAGAAAGACCCGGAAGCTCCCATCCTCTCACTTGGCTGTGACGGCCCCGCCACCGCTGGGTGCAGCTTTCACCGCGTCCAAGAATTCAAGCGACTTCAGCTCCCGATCAAGCCTGAAGTCCAGATGCGTCCTCATGGTCCTCTCTATCTCCGCCCTCATGCCCGGACCCGCCCCGATCCGCGAGACCCTCTCGAAGTCGAGCTGAAGAAGCTTCTTCAACACTTCCACAGACCCCCGCGAGATCCTTACGACGCCGGAGGCGGAGCGGTCGAGGCACCTTGGGCAGACGATCCCGCCTACCCCGGGATCGAATCCCATATCGCAGCCGGGATCCGGCTCCCCGCACACGGCGCACGCTTCGAGAACCGGCTTGTATCCCAGGAGGCACGAGAGCTTCAACTCGAAGGCCCTGGTGAGCATCTCAGGATCCCGCGTGTCGGAGAGCGCGCCGAGGTACGAAACCAAGAGGCGGAAGATCTCCTCGCATCCCCCGCCGTCGGAGCTCCCCTCGCCCTCTTCGACCATGGCGTCGAGGAGTTCCGCAGCGTAGCTTGCGAAGGCTAGCTTCCCAAGATCTTCGTGAAGGCGCGGAAAGGACGCCTTCACCTCGACCTGGCTTATGTTGTCAAGGGACTTGCCCGAAAACACCAGGAAGTCGGCATGGGCGAACATCTGCGTGCTACTGACGAACCTGCTGCGTGGCCTTCTTGCGCCCCGGGCGACCGCCCGGACTTTCCCCTTGGTCGGTGAATAGAACGTGACTATCCTGTCAGCCTCGCCCAAGTTCCTGGTCTTGAGGACGACCCCCTCGGTTCTGTACAGCGCCATGGCACAACCTCCGGGGAATCTCATCCCCATCGCGCATAGGGTTCCCTGGCTTCTCACAGTATATGCGACACCGAGTGCCAGCCACAGTCACCTGCGAGAGAAGAGCGCGAGGAGAAGCGTCAGTATTACGCTCAGTGCGACGCTAGTGGCAAGCGGGAAGTAAAAGGTGAAGTTGCCCCGCCTGATCAAGATGTCGCCGGGCAGCCTGCCTATGCCCGGAAGCTTCTCCCCGAAGGCCAGCAACGCTCCGAAGACGAGCATGACCCCGCCGAGAACCATGAGCATCTTTCCAAGCGAACCTAGGCCATCCAAGCCAGATCACCCCGCCATCCACCTACGAACGCTGCGCACGGTGATGTGCGGGTGGGACCCATTCCGCAACCAAAACGGGTTCACCACCTCACGCATCCCGCCCTATTATACCACACTGTGCACAGTCGTCGGAGTCCGGCGCTGCCCGGCGTAGTCCGCTGACACTCCTCTTGCCGCGCGGAGGAGTCTGGGGGATTGACGGCCAGCGACTCTGGGAAGACTTAGGGGCGGCATCAAGTCCTCGCATGGAAGGTGGAGCAAATGGATCCTGCTGCTCCCGGGCTAGTCGTTCTCGCCACCGTCTCTCTCGTTCCGGGTATCGTTTGGGTGTGGTTCTTCTATCGGAAGGACCGGGCGGAGCCCGAGCCAAAAACCCTCGTGATAAGGTCGTTCGCGTTTGGCGTCGTCTCAGTCTTCCCAGCTGCGCTTCTCGAGGCCCCGTTTCGTAGGGTCATTGCGACCGGCCGCAAAGACCTCTTGGCCCTTCTCGTGGTGTCCATCTTTGTCGTCGGGGTCGTCGAGGAGGTCTCGAAGTTCGTCGCGGTGAAGCTGGCGGCGTACGATAACCCTGAGTTTGACGAAGTGATGGACGGTGTAGTGTACGCGGTCGCCGCGGGGCTCGGGTTCGCGGCCACCGAGAACCTGTTCTACGCAAGCGCCTACGGCCTCGCGGTGGGAGTGGTCAGAGCCTTCATCACCGACCTGGCACACGCTTCATTCTCAGGGATCGTTGGGTACTACCTAGGGCGCGCGAAGGCGGACGCTCCGCATGCCACCGCTCTTGTGGCGAGAGGTCTCGGCATCGCCATCGCGCTCCATGGGGCGTACGATTTCCTCATAATCGGGGGCATCGTGCCGCCTGGATTCGGGATCTTCATGGTATTGGGAACTTACGCGTACCTTAGCCGCAAGATCGCGCAGGCCGAGCGGCTATCGCCTTTCGCGACCCGTCCTCCGGTCGCAGGGGAAAGACCATTGGGCTCCACTCCCTTACGTTCGAAGAAGCACGCATGGACCCACGCGCCAGCTGCAATGGAGACTGCGGCCGACGCGTTGACGCGCGTCCCCCATTCTCGCGACGGTGTCCAGCCTGACAGCCCTCAAGTGGAAGCGCACGCCGAGGGCGCGGGGAGAGCCTTCGAAGAAGAGTGAGGTCCGCCTCGACTTCACTGATGCTGCAGGACACCCGGTGACAACGCATCGCCCCTGTGCTAAGATTGTCGTGACGGGAGGGGTGAGAGATGTCTGGGCACTCCAAGTGGGCCAACATAAAGCACAGAAAAGCGAAGGCAGATGCTGAGCGGGGAAGGATGTTCACCAAGGTCGCGAGAGAGATCCTCGTCGCGGCTCGCGAGGGAGGTCCTGACCCCGAGGCCAACTTCAGGTTGAGGATGGCTATTGATAGGGCGCGTGCGGTGAATATGCCCAATGACAGCATCATGCGGGCGATAAAGAGAGGCGCGGGCGAATCCGGAGCGGAGACGTACGAAGAGATCATCTACGAAGGGTACGGCCCCGGGGGCGTCGCGATCATGGTCGAGGTAATGACGGACAACAGAAACCGGGCGGCTTCTGATGTGAGGCATACCTTCACGCGACACGGAGGAAACCTAGGGGAGAGCGGGTGCGTCGCATGGATGTTCCACAAGAAGGGCCTTCTCGTAGTAGACCTCGCCGATGTCAAATTGAGTGAGGACGATCTCATGAACCTCGCCGTGGAAGCGGGAGCCGACGACTTCAAGGTTGACGGCGCTACCGTAGAGATCACTACTGATCCCTCGGAGTTCGAGAACGTCCAGAAGTTCCTCAGGGATCACGGCGTCGCGTTCACCGTCGCAGAGCTGACGTGGGTGCCGAAAACCACGGTGAGGGTCACAGGCAAAGACGCGAAGCAGCTCCTCAGTCTGACCGAAGCCTTGGAAGAGCTGGACGACGTGCAGCAGGTCCACGCGAACTTCGACATACCCGACGAGGAGATGGAAGCGGCCGCGGAGGTGTGACTCCCAGCCGCTTCGGTTCGTTCCGACACTTTCCAAGTCAGACAGGAGAACGTGGCATACTTGCCATGTTCTTTTGTTTCTAGGAATATCCCGCGCATTCTCGGGCATGATACCCAGGGAGTCCCGCACACATTCTTGGAGGGGTAAAGTCGTGAACCGCGCGGGCAGGCTCGCGGCCTTGTGCGTCGCCATCGTTCTTGCGTCGGCGGCGGCAACTTACGCCTATCTCAGCCTGAAGGCCGCACACAACCTCGAACGCGCACGGAAGGAGCTAGACCAAGCCGATCCCAACGCGGCCTCGTTGCCCCCGGAAGGTCTCGAGGCCAGTCTGAGGGATCTCTCCTCCGACTCGAAGGTATCATCGTCCACGGAGGTAGTGTATCGGATCATGTACGAGTGCGGCCACGACGAAGTGAACAGGATGGCCGCGCCGCCGGAGATGTTCGGTCTCACGCGGGAGGAGCTCTCACTTGAGGTTCCGGAATGGACCGTCACTGAATTCACCAAAGAACGGGTTGTGTTGTCGCAAAGACGCGCCGGAATGTCTCCGGAGTGCGTTTCCAGCATGCACATCGGCGAGAAGGACGGCTGGGTCACCGTGTTTTACGGGGCTCCCAAGAGGCGGTGCAGACCGAAGAGCGTGACTAGGATAAGAGCGAGCGACCTCCCTCAGAGTGAGAGGGCGGATCTTCAAGACGGGATACCGGTGTCAGGAGAAGAGGATCTCCTGCGTATCCTAGAAACGCTCGCAAGCTGGGCTGACGGGTAAGGGGCGAGACCGGGCTGCCTCCGCTATGCCGTAGCCTCACGTGGGCCGATGTCTCCCCCAGACTTTCACGGGCACGTCTCGCGCAAATGCCGAGGAATTCCTGATCTACCTATTGACAAAGCGCCGCGACGTTCTGTAATATGGTGTCGGATTGTTAGCACTCCCCCTCGGTGAGTGCTAAATTTCAGCCCAGAGGAGGTATGACGAGTGGTAAAGCCGTTGGAGGACAGAGTTGTGGTCAAGCCCAACACCGAGGAAGAGCGCACAAAGGGTGGTATCGTGCTGCCCGATACAGCGAAGGAGCGCCCACAGGAAGGTGAGGTGATCGCCGTAGGTCCCGGGAAGCTCCTGGAGAACGGCCAGAGAGCGCCGATGGATGTGAAGCCCGGGGACAAGGTCATCTTCGCCAAATACGGTGGCACGGAAGTCAAGATCGAGGGCGAGGAGTACATCATCCTTCGTCAGAGCGACATCCTGGCTGTGAAGTAGCACACCGAATTCCGAGCGCATTTCCGGGCGCAGTCAAGAGGAGGTATACATACGATGGCTGCCAAGCAACTTACTTTCAACGAGGAGGCCAGGCGCGCGCTTCAGAGGGGCGTTGACAAGGTGGCCTCCGCGGTCAAGGTGACCCTCGGCCCGAGGGGACGGAATGTAGTGCTCGAGCGGAAGTTCGGGTCGCCCACCATCACCAAGGACGGCGTGACCGTCGCAAAAGAGATCGAACTCGAGGATCCATACGAGAACATGGGCGCACAGCTCTGCCGGGAGGTCGCGTCGAAGACCAATGACGTGGCCGGCGACGGAACGACCACCGCGACAGTGCTGGCTCAGGCGATAGTGTCTGAGGGTCTCAAGAACGTCGCCGCCGGCGCGAACCCGATGTTCGTCAAGAAGGGGATCGACAAGGCAGTCCAGGTCGCCGTGGACGAGCTGAAGAAGCTCAGCATCCCGGTGGAAGGCAAGGAGGACATCGCCCACGTTGCGGCGATAGCGGGCAACGATCCCGCCATCGGTGACAAGATAGCCGAAGCCATGGATCTCGTGGGCAAAGACGGCGTCATCACGGTGGAGGAGTCCAAGGGCATCGAGATCACCGTCGAGAAAGTCGAAGGCATGGAGTTCGACAAGGGCTACATCTCGCCCTACTTCGTGACCAACGCCGAGGCAATGGAGGCCGTGCTCGAGGATCCCTACATCCTTCTCCACGAAAAGAAGATAACGGCCGTCGCGGACCTCCTGCCCATTCTCGAGAAGGTCGCGCGTGCCGGCAAGCCGCTCGTGATCATAGCTGAGGATGTCGAGGGCGAGGCCCTGGCCACGCTGGTCGTGAACAAGATCCGCGGCATCCTCAACGTGGCCGCGGTGAAGGCGCCTGGATTCGGCGATAGGCGCAAGGCCATGATGGAGGACATCGCCATCCTGACCGGCGGCACGTTCCTCTCTGAAGACCTCGGTGTCAAGTTGGAGAACATCGATCTCCACATGCTAGGCCAGGCCAAGACGGTGAAGATCAACCGGGAGAAGACCACCATCGTTGAGGGCCGGGGCGACAAGGAGAAGATCAAGGGCCGCATTTCCCAGATCAAGAAGCAGATCGAGGAGACCGACTCCGACTACGACCGCGAGAAGCTCCAAGAGAGGCTGGCGAAGCTGGCGGGCGGCGTGGCCATAATCAAGGTCGGTGCGTCGACCGAGACGGAACTCAAGGAGAAGAAGCACCGTATCGAGGACGCCCTCGCCGCGACGCGCGCGGCTGTCGAAGAGGGCATAGTCGCAGGCGGCGGCACGACCCTAGTGAACATCCTCCCCGCCCTCGACAAGATCGAGGTCAACGGCGACGAGAGAGTCGGCGTGCAGATAGTGAAGAGAGCGCTCGAAGAGCCGCTCCGGCAGATCGCGAACAACGCGGGCCTCGAAGGTTCTGTCGTCCTGGAGAGGGTCAAGAGCCAGGAGAAGCCCGGCATCGGCTTCGACGCCGTGACCGAGCAGTACGTGGACCTCGTGAAGGCGGGCATAGTAGACCCGGTCAAAGTGACTCGCAGCGCCCTCCAAAACGCGGCGAGCATCGCGTCCATGCTCCTGACGACCGAAGCCCTCGTGGCGGACATTCCCAAGGAAGAGAAGAACCCGCCCTACCCGCCCGGAGGCGGCATGGACTACTAAGCCGCGAGCCAAGCGGCGTAGGAACACAACCGAGACTACGCGACCCCGGGGCACTTCCCGGGGTCGCTTTCACTCGCGCTGCTGTCTCGGGCTCCTCCCTGGTGACGAGCCGATCGCACCTGGCGCGAGGCAGCGTCACGACACATGATCGATCCGAGTCACCCTCACCGCCTCCACGACTCCGTCCGTCACCGATACGACTTCGATCAGGGCGTCGGCCACGCGGAACGTCCTGTGCGGGACGATTGCCACACCTTCTTCCTCGGCCAGACGTGCGGCCACCCCTCCAATAGTCTTGGCTATGGTTTGCGGCACATGTACATCCGAGATCTGACACACTGCACTCACCGGAGTGGCCGCGCTAAAGACGTGGTCGCCGGCTTCGATCTTGGCGACGAAGAGGTACCTCCTGATTGCGAAGAGCCCTCCGATGGCAGCGGTGCCGATGAGAAACTCCACCACAGTGGTCTGAGGGCTGAGCATCTTCCTCGCGGCTACGTACATGAGGACCTCGATCACGCTTCCGGGAGTATGCCAGATGAGCATCATCGCGAGCTCGAGCCCAACCACCAGCACCAGAACGTGGCTTATCAACGCCTGAAGCGTGCTGTACGGATCCTGAAGCGGAACACCTCCCGGCAGGAGCATTCGGAGGTATCTCACGAGTTCCAAACTCCCAGCGACCACGCCCACCAGCACGATGAAGGCCAGAACCGTCTCCCATACCACTATAGAACGCTGAATGTAGCTTCGAGTGAGGATCATGTCGCGACTCTTGTGCATTCGCTCCGGGCTCCCTCCTTGATGCGCTAGTCGACTGCACCGTACATTTCTACGTTCCCCACGTTCTCGCAGATCCCTTCCAGATCGGCGAGATGGGAGCGCTGAATCACTGTCCGGGAGGCGTCTGCTGCTGGAGGAGGTTCCTGAGCTCGGAGCCCTGCAGCTGGATGTAAGTATGCGGCACATCGCCCATGAGCAGGACCTCGGTGATCGGCACCTGCACCGTGACGTCAACTGTCGAGGCAACGAGCGGCACGACCAGCTTGACCTGCGCCGCAACCTCGAGGTAGATCTTGTGGCGGATTTGGTTTATGCCCGCCTGTTCGAAGTCGCTGAGTATTCTCGTGTTCACCGTTCCCACGGGAACGACGGAGATGGGTATTCGCGGGCCGACATTTGCTAGGATCTGGCTGCCGAAGACCTGACCGAGGGGTATCTCCACCTGTGTCTCGGTGGTTTGCTTGAGCAGCTTCTGCACGCGCATGGTCACGTTGGACGTAAGGCGGTCGATCTCACCCGTGTTCGGCTGGACGAGGACGACCTTCCCGGAGCTGTCAGGTCTGAGCGCGTAGAGGTCCTCCCAGCGGATGGCCTCGGCGATCTCCTGCGCAACCGCCTGAGTCACGGCCTCAGTCGCCATCACGCGCGCCTGAGCCTTCGCAAGCTGCTGAAGGGTCGGTCGCAGACGCCAGTCCACCACCGCGAAAAGCAGGCCCGCGACCGCAGCCAGCAGGATCATGCGTGCGAGGAACCCACGCCACCTCGAAGGGCGGCGCGAAACCCGGGGCCACCTTGGTCTTGGTGCCGACGACCATTTAGGCACGAAGCTGCCCTTTGCCACGCCTGGTCCTTGGTCGAGCAAGCCCGCCCGCCCGCGCTCGCGCCCCCCTGACGTGGGCGGAATCGGTCCGGACGGTGCCCGGCCCCTTGGGCTTCGCCGTGCAGGCCGCCTGGGTCGAAAAGCTCTCGAAAGAGCACGGGCGAGCTCCACCCACCACGCGTGGCGGGGCAGGCCCCTCCGCCGACGGCGACTCGGCATGTACCCGCGTCCTCCTTTGCCCCTAGCCTTCGCACAGAGCTCGGGCAGTCGCACCTGGCCCGCGGTAAATCATATTCGCGCCTCGGTGCGAAAAGGCCATAACAAAAGGAGCCACACCCGGTATCACCACAAGCCGGGATGGCCCACGCTTCGCAACTCCAGACGCCAGTTTCAAGCGCTGCTTCCCTTCGGGCTTCGCTGCCCCTTCGCCATCATCGCATCATCCGCCGGGGGACTCGTCGCGCATCACGCTCACGCAAGGCGAACCCTCGCGAACCTGCGTTTGCCCACTCGAATGATGGTGCCGTCCCTTATGGCCACGCACGCCTGAGGATCGACCAGCCTTTCGTCATCAACCCTCACCGCCCCCTGGTCCATGAGTCGACGCGCCTCGCTGGTGCTTCCGGCGAGTCCCGTCGCCACGAGGAGCTTGGGACACCACATCTTGCCCTCGTCGAGGTCCGCGACGGAGATGACCGCTTCCGGGACTTCCTCCGGCAGTTCCCCTTTGCGGAACACCGCGTCGAACTCTTCCTCCGCGGTCTTCGCCGCCTGCCACCCGTGGTAAAGCGCGACTATCTCGCGGGCCAGACGCCTCTTCG
This sequence comes from Bacillota bacterium, assembly GCA_024653485.1. NCBI lineage: Bacteria > Bacillati > Bacillota > Bacillota bacterium. The sequence goes on from JANLFY010000009.1 coordinate 53,322, forward strand.
CGTCCCTAGGGTGTAGCCTCCCCGAAGCAAGCTCGTCGCGCACAGTCTCGATTTCCTCGTCGGGAAGAGCCGTCGCGAGCTCGTAGAAGGTCATCATGACGTCATCAGATATGGACATTGTCTTTCCGTACATCTGCGAAGGCGGCTCCGCGACACCGATGTAGTTCCCCAGGCTCTTGCTCATCTTGTTGACGCCGTCCGTACCAACGAGAATCGGCATGAGCATGGCTACCTGAGGTTCCTGGTCGTACTCGCGCTGGAGCATCCTTCCGAAGAGGATGTTGAACTTCTGGTCAGTGCCGCCGAGTTCCACGTCTGCCTGGAGCGCCACGGAGTCGTACGCCTGCATGAACGGATAGAAGAATTCGTGGATGTATATCGGTTGCTCTTGACGGAACCTCGCGTTGAACTCATCCCGTTCGAGCATCCTCGCGACGGTGTACTTGGACGCGAGGTTGATGACGTCCTCGAAGGTGAGCTTGGAAAGCCACTCGCTATTAAAAGCTATCCTGGTCCTCGCCGGATCCAGGATCTTGTATGCTTGTTCCTGATACGTGCGAGCGTTCCTCATGACTTCGTCTGCGGAAAGTTGCCGCCTCGTCTCGGACTTCCCCGTCGGATCGCCTATGCGCCCCGTGAAGTCCCCCACCACGAGCACGACCTCGTGGCCGAGGTCCTGGAACTCCCTCAGTTTGCGGAGCACCACAGCATGGCCGAGGTGAATATCAGGCGCAGAAGGATCCAGCCCCAGCTTCACGCGGAGCGGTCGCGACGCGCGCGATGCCCTTTCCAGCTTCTCGCGGAGGTCATCCTCCGATACCACCTCCGCTGTCTTCCTCTTCAAGATGTCTACCTGCTCCCCGCTAGTCACCACCAATACCTCCCAGCCAGAGTCACGTCCAGTTTAGCATAGGGCGATCCCCTCGTCAATCGCGGGCCTTCGCGGCCCGACGCAGCATGACCGGCCAGGTTGACTCGGGCAACGCGGGGTATGGTATAATTGGGGCGGATGAGGAACAAGACGATATGATAATCGGCGTCGTCATAGGACGTCTATCGCGACGAGTACGTGCCGAGAGAGGAGCGTGGCGATGTCCAGGGGCATGGGGCGGATCATCTCCATCCTCGCGGTTGGCTTCATCCTCGTGGCGTGCGTGGCCTCCGGCGTCTTCGTTGGTGTCGTCATGGGAGCCCTGCGAGACATGCCCGCGCTGGAGGACCTGGAATACAGGCCCAGTGAGGCTACAAGGATATACGACGTCAACGGAAAGCTGGTCGCTCGGCTGTACATACAGAACAGAGTCTGGGTTCCCCTGCGCGACATCCCGGTGACCTTACAGAACGCGGTCATCTCCATCGAAGACCACAATTTCCGCCACCACCACGGTGTGAACTTCACCGCGATGTTGAGGGCACTGCTCGTGGACCTGAGGGAAGGCAAGATCGTCCAAGGCGGGAGCACCATCACCCAGCAGCTCGCCAAGAACGCTTTCCTGACGCAAGAACGCACGTTCACAAGGAAGATTCAGGAGTTCATCTACGCTATCCAGCTTGAACGGGCGTACACCAAAGACCAGATCCTAGAGCTGTACCTGAACGAGGTGTACTATTTCCCAGGGCAAGCTGTGTACGGCGTGGAAGCCGCCGCCCAAGGATATTTCGGAAAGCACGTGCGCGACCTGAATCTCGCCGAATCGGCGCTCCTCGCGGGGCTCATACGGAACTCCCAACTATATTCTCCCACCAAGAACCCTGATGCCGCGCGAGCGAGACGTGCGTTGGTGCTCTCGCGCATGGCCGAGTTTGGGTACATCTCACACGAGGAGGCGGAGGCCGCGAACAAGGCGCCGCTTGGCGTAATCGAGAAGCGATCCTCAAAGGAGGTCGCCCCCTACTTCGTGGACTACGTGCGGGCGCATCTCCTCGAGAGATATGGACAGGAAACAGTGTACAAGGGGGGTCTGAGGGTATACACTACCCTTGACTTGCGGCTGCAGGAAATTGCGGAGAAGGCGCTCCTGTCGAACCTCCCACAAGGCAAGCCGGATGCGAAAGGGCTCATGCAGCCCCAGGGCGCCATGGTGGTCCTGGACGCACGCGAGGGATACATAAGGGCGATGGTGGGAGGGCGCGGCAACGACGAATTCAACAGGGCCGTCCAATCGTACAGACAGCCCGGGTCAGCATTCAAACCGTTCGTGTACACCGCGGCCATACAGGCCGGCTATACCCCTGCCACGCTGCTCGATGACTCGCCGGTCGAATACAGCCTTCCGGGTCAGAAGGAACCGTGGGCGCCAGTGAACAACGACGAGAAATTCCGGGGGCCCGTTTCGCTACGAGAAGCGCTCGAGAACTCGATCAATGTGGCGTCAGTCAAGCTCCTCGACCAGGTGGGAATAGAGAATGCCATCAAGATGGCCAAGGCGATGGGCATAACCAGCTTGGTTGAGTCGGGGCGCCGCAACGACATGACCCTCGCGCTTGTTCTGGGCGGCCTGACCAAGGGTGTGACACCCCTCGAGATGGCTGCGGCGTACGCGGTGTTCCCCAACCAGGGAATAAGGGCTGAGCCCACGTGTATCCTCAGAGTCGAGGACCCTGACGGCAACGTGCTGGAGCGCAACACTCCCGCGAAGACAGTCGTCCTGAATGAGCAGACCGCCTACATCATGACGGACATGATGCGCGGAGTAATCACACGGGGGACAGGCAAGGCCGCACAAATCGGTCGCCCGGCGGCGGGAAAGACGGGGACCACGTCTGATTACACCAACGCATGGTTCGTGGGGTTCACGCCTGATCTCGTGGCGTGCGTGTGGATAGGCAACGACGAGCAGCAAAAGCCCATGGTGTACGGGGGCGTGAGAATAGGAAGCGCGCGCGCCGCCATGATATGGGGAGCGTTCATGAAAGAGGCACTCAAAGACCTGCCCCCGGCTGAGTTTCCCGTTCCGAGCGGCGTCGTGTTTACGAGAATCTGCACGGAATCTGGAATGCTCGCGACCGCCTCGTGCCCGAAACCGGCGACGGAGGTCTTCATCCCGGGAACGGAACCCAAAGATTACTGCGGTCTCCACAGCGGGGTCGTGGAAGTCTCGGTGTGCGCGGAATCGGGAACGCTCGCCACCGACGCATGCCCGCCAGACATGATAGAGGTTCGCCGGTATCTCGCGTCGAGCGGTCTTCGAGTGCTTGCCGACGGCACCATCCTGGCGGGAGAGCGCATGCCGACAGCCCACTGCTCGCTGCATGGGTGGCGCGGAGCCGCCTCGGGAAACCGCGAAGGTCGAGACGGTGCTTTCCGCTCGCCAGGCGGTAAAGACGCGCTCCCGGAGGCCGACCGCCCTAGTCCCCTCGAATAGCCACGACGGTCACTCCGTCTCCCCCGTCGGCAGGCCCCCCCGGTTCAAATCCCCTGACGTGCGGGTGCGTTCTGACGAAGTCGCGAACGGCCTGCCTGAGTGCGCCGGTTCCCTTCCCATGTATGATCCGGGCCTTCACTAGACCCGCAAGGCACGCGTCGTCCAGGTACTTATCCACCTCAGCGATGGCTTCCTCCACGGTGAGCCCGCGCAGATCGAGTTCACTGGATATCGTGGCCGCCTTCTCACGCGTGACCGGGGCGATGAAAACGCCGCCCGCCGGCCGCTCTTTCGCCCCGCTGGACCCATCCTCCACGACGACAAGATCCCTCAGGCAGACGAAGAGTCTCATCGCGCCTACTTGCACTTCCACGTCTTCCCCGTCCCGCGGGACGCTCAGCACGCGTCCAGACCCGCCCAGCTTGGGCACGTACACGCTGGTCCCAACGGATATCTCTCCCGGACGAGGGGGCCTCGTCAACGGCGAGAGGTGACCGGCAACAGTCTCTGGCTCCTTAGGGTCCGCAGCGACAATCTCCTCTGTAACGCGCTTGAGCGCTTCCCTCGCTCTTCGCGCCGCATCGTCCACGCTGCCCCTGTCGAGAGCGACTTCTCTGAGCTCTTCTATGATCCGTGCCACGTCTTGCCTTGCGCGGGCGACGACACCGGCAGCCTCGTCCCTGGCTTTTCGGAGTATCTCCGAACGAAGCTCTCGCATGCGCCGGACCTCTTCGTCACGCTCGCGGGCGAGTCTCTCCATCATTTGTCTCGCGCCACGTGCTCGCTCACTATCCTCCTCGAGTTGCTTGCGGCTCTGCTCCATGTGCGCGATCATGTGCTCGACGCGAGCGCGGTCCTCCCCCAGTCGCTCCCGGGCCAACTCGACGACCTCCCGCGGGAGACCGAGCCGCGAGGCGACCTCGAACGCGCAAGACCCACCCGGAACCCCCACGACCAAGCGGTAGGTGGGGCGAAGCGTCGCCACGTCGAACTCGCACGACGCGTTCTCCACTCCCTCGCGCTCGTACGCGAACGCCTTGAGCTCGCTGTAATGGGTCGTCGCCACCGTTCGCGCCCCGCGCGAGTGCAGGTGCTCGAGGATGGCTATGCCCAGCGAGGCCCCTTCAGCGGGATCCGTGCCGGCACCCAGTTCATCGAGGAGCACGAGGGATTCCGGTCCCGCCTTCTCTAGGATCTGCACGATGTGCTTCATGTGGGATGAGAATGTGGACAGGCTCTGCTCGATGCTCTGTTCATCGCCGATGTCCGCGAACACCTGCCTGAAGACTGCGAACGTAGTGCCTTGCGCGGCCGGCAAGTGCAGTCCCGCAAGAGCCATCAGGGCAAAGAGGCCTATCGTCTTGAGCGAGACCGTCTTGCCGCCGGTGTTCGGCCCCGTGACGACCAACGTGTGGAACCTGCCACCGAGCTCGACGTCTATCGGCACGACATGCCCCGTGAGAAGCGGATGCCTTCCACGCCGGATCTCAAGGTAGGCGGAGGCGTTGAGACCAGGCTCTACGGCATCCATGTCAAGGCTGAGTCTGCCCTTGGCGAAAGCGAAGTCCAAGGCGCCCAGGGCCTCGACTGTCTTCTCGATCTCCGAGTGCGCCACGCGTACCATCCCGGAAAGCTCGCGGAGGATCCTCTCGATCTCCTCGCGCTCCTTTGCCTGGAGCGAGGCGAGCACGTTGTTGAGCTCGACCACAGCCATAGGCTCGACGAAGAGCGTCAACCCGCTTGCGGACTGATCGTGAACTATCCCTGGCATTGCTGCCTTGTGTTCCTGCTTCACTGGCACCACGAATCTGCCGCCCCGCAACGTGACCACCGGGTCTTGAAGGTAGCGCGACGCCTCGGGCGACCTTATGAGAGAATCGAGCTTGTCACGGATTCTTCCACCTGTGGCTCGAATATCGGCTCGCACTCTGGCAAGGACGGGGCTCGCATGGTCGACCACGTTGCCCTGGTCATCGAGGCACCGTGTGATCTCCCGCACGAGATCAGGCTGCGGAGCGATCCGAGAGGCATGGCCTCGCAATGTCTCAAAACCTTCTCCTAGCCCGCAGATGAACTTGCGGAGTTGGCTAGCCGCGTCCATGGTCCAGGCGATGTCCAGCAGATCCTGGGGAGCGAGGGTCGACCCAACCCGCGCCCGCCCCACCGCAGAGCGAATGTCGCGGATTCCGCCTAGAGGCACGGACGGGCACGTCGCGAGCACCGTTCGCGCTTCTGTGGTTTCACGCTGTCTCGCCAGGACATCGTCGGGATCCGTAACAGGAGCAATAGCGAGCGCAAGTTCGCGGCCCAGGGTATTCGTGGTCGCGGCGGCCAGGCGCTCCCTGATCCGATCGAATTCCAAAACGCGTAGGGTCCTTTCGTCCAACCGGCATCCCTCCGGCAGGTCGCAAGGGTCTCGGAATCCCGCCTCGCGGCCCGCCACGCACCATTATACCACATGCTCTCGTCGGAGTGCCGGTGGAGGCGACCGGCGCGTTGCGGTGCAGGCTCCGGTGCCGGTCGTGCGCCCGGATCTGTGTTCAGCCTGGCGCCTGGTTTCTCGGTCTAGAGCGTCCTTATAGACCCACGGGCCTGTGGCCTTCCTCCGCGGCCGCTGGCGCCGATGGCAAGGCCCGACGTACATCGACGTACATCGGCGACATCGCTCCCGCCTAGCGCCTCCTCGTGAAGACCCGTCGGGTGATGGCAGTCAGGGCTTCGCGGGCAGGGCCCGCCGGCAGCCTGGAAGCGCACGCCGCGGCGCGCTCCAGACTCTCCCGCGCTCTCTCGTAAGCGAGGTCCACGCCGCCGCACTCAACCACGGCGCTGCGAACCCAGAGGAGCGATTCGCCATCAAGCTGCCTTGACTCGATGATGTCCCGCGCCCTCGCCCCCAGAGACTCGTGGCTGAGCAGCCTCAGGACCGGCAAGGTGAGCACTCCGCACACTAGATCCTGGCACGTCGGTTTGCCGATCTCCCGCTCGTCGGCCACGAAGTCCAGGGCGTCGTCGGTCAGCTGAAAGGCGATACCCAGTTCCAAACCGTAGTCGGCAGCATTCGCCACTTCTTCGGGAGCCGCGCCGCCGATGACGGCCCCTGCACAGCAGCACGCGGCGACGAGCCTTGCGGTCTTCAGGGTGATCCTTCTGAGGTAGCCTTCCTCGGTCTCATCGCACGAAAACGCGCATGCCTCTTGCTCCAGTTCCCCTTCGCACATCGCCCCTATGGCGTCTGTCATGAGCTCGACCACGCCGAAGTCCCTGTGAAGCGCGAGAAGAGAGAAGGCTCTCGCAAAGAGGAAGTCTCCAAGAAGGACGGCCGACCGCGCTCCGAAGACGGCGTTTACGGTGTGAAACCCTCTGCGCGTCTTCGAACCATCGATCACATCATCGTGCACGAGCGAAGCCATGTGAATGAGCTCCGCCGCTGCGGCAACCTCGATGGCCGCGCGACACCGGACATCGTCAGGGGTCTTCCCGAGATCTTGCGTCGCCCACGCCCAGAGCAAGACGAGAGCCGGCCGCAAGCCCTTCCCCCGGCTCGCGAGAACGTGGTCGCGAGTGGCGGAGAGGCGAGCGCTCTCGCAAGAGAGGGCCTCTCTGATGATGCTGTCGACCGCCCTTACGCGCTCATCCATGCCAGAAGGCAACTCGAAGAGTCCGCTCACCTCATCACCCTCCATCGTTTCCGGCGGCGACACCGAGGCTTCCTGCTCTGGAAGGGCCGTGGGCACGTACCATAGTGTGGTCTCTTCTCGCAGCTCGCATTCCCCAGGGGCGTTCGGGGGCTGCGCGTCTCTCTCCCAGTCCGCTCTCCGCGTGAACGCCGGCTGATCATCGCCGGTCCTCCGTCAACTTCCAGCGACCAGCTCGTCAACCACGGCCGGACGAGGGAGGTTGAAGGCCAAGAGCCCGTTGGATCCTCGGTATCCTCTCCTCCGGCACCTGGCGACATCACTTCCCTGCGAATAGTCAAACTTTCTGAAACCATACTACATGGATGGATCGACGGTGCGGTTCGTTCGCAAGGAAAGGGCTGGTCATGAAGTGCTTGCCACGATAGGCAAGACCGCATTCATGTATGTCTTCGTTCTCTTCATCACGCGGCTAATGGGGAAGCGTGAGATCGGCCAACTCTCGCCGTTCGACCTAGTCGTCGCCATAATGATAGCGGACCTGGCGGCCATGCCTCTCGAGGAAAAGCGCATCCACATCCACGACGCGGTCATCCCCATCGTGGTGCTGGCAGCCGCGGAGGTGCTCTTCGCCTTCGTGACGCTGAGAAGCGACAGAGCTAGGGCTATCATCAGCGGTCAGTCCACCATTGTCATTCGGGACGGCCACATAATCGAGGGTAACCTGCGGGAACTTCGCTACAACCTCGACGACCTCCTGGCGGGCTTGCGCGAGAAGAACGTATCAAACATCCAGGACGTCGAGTTCGCTGTCCTCGAGGGTTCAGGCCGCCTCAGTGTGATCATGAAATCGCAGGCACGGCCCGTCACGCCCAGGGACCTCGGGATCACCACCGCTTACGAGGGACTGCCGTACCCTCTCATCACCGACGGGAGGGTCCATTACCAACACCTGGACCAGCTCGGCCTCACCGCGGCGTGGCTCAATGAGGAGCTCGAGAAGAAGGGCGTGAAGGACCCGTCAGACGTTCTCCTGGCTACCCTCGATACAGCCGGTGAATTGTACGTCGCCAAGAAGGAACGGGCCGAGGTGCGCGACCTTCAGTCGAAGGGGAAGCCCGAGCGAGACGCGTCTCAATCCAGTGAGTAGGTAGGGATGATGTGATGGAGCTGTCGAAGGAATTCCGGGATAGGTTCGTCAAAACGCTCCAGGGCAAGGACTACGTGTTGTATGGCGGCCTCCTCCAGCTCGCCCGCCAACACGGGCTGAAGAGGGTCACGACGAACATAGTGCAGATCCCGTCGACCGACAACGGCATGTATGCGGTAGTCGAGGCGGAGATCGAGACTGAGAACGGCGTCTTCAAGGAAGTGGGCGACGCTTCGCCTGAGAGCGTAAACAGGGCGATCCAGCCCCACATCCTGAGGATGGCCGCAACGCGCGCGAAAGCCAGGGCCATGAGGGACGCAGTAGGCATCGATCTCGTGGCCATCGAGGAACTCGGGGACGTGCTCCCGCAGGATGAGATTCCTGGACCGGAGAACCCCGAGGACCTCGTCCTCACATTTGGAAAGTACGCGAGGCGGTCCCTCGGGCTCGTCGCCCGCCAGGACCCCGCGTACGTGGGCTGGCTCGCGGAGAACGCGCGCGACGAGGCGGTGAGGAAAGCCGCCCGCGACGTGCTGCTGAGAGCGGCAGAGGGCGACTCTGGAGAGGCGGAGGGCGGCGTTCCCGAAGAACGCGCCGAGCGGCCACCTACCCACTGACCGACGCCCACTTGAGCGGAAGTCGGAGCGGTGCCCTGGAGCGGTTCAGAGGACTCCGGCCCGTCTGAGCAATCTGCAAGCCCTCCACATCGCAAGGGCCCTGGGTCCACCCTTGCTCAGGAGGAAGCCTGCGAGACCATCGAGTCCCCCGGTCTTGACTTTGGGATCCGAAAGGTACATGGCAAGGAGGCCCTCGACCACTCCTTGGTGAAAGGTCGGACACGGGAGACGGCGAGCGGCCTCCATGGCCTTGTCCACGAAGTATCCCAGTCTCTCCCTTCGCTCCTCGGCGTCCCGGTAGAAACTCACGAAGTTCAGATCGCCCCCACAAGCGTCCTCCTCCTGATCGATGAGGTAGTCCAGGAGGATGTGCAGGCCGCACACCCACGGGAAGTACGCGCTGGAGATTGCCGCCACGACGTCCGGACTCGCGCCCCAGCCGGGACGCGAATGGCGGTCCGGGGTCGCCGCAAGGTTCAGGAGCGCGAAGACCCCAAGCGTGGAGCCTGCGGCCGCGGCAAACTCCCACCAGGCAATGGGCGCGCGATCGCTGCCTTCGCGCCCTCCAACTTCCCCGAGCCATTCACGTCTCCACCACTCGGTGAGCAGCGGCACTCTCGCCTGCGTCCGCCCGTGCTTAAGCGCCTGGAGGTCAGTATACAGCCTCGCTAAGCGAAGAACCTCTGCCTTGAGCGCTCCACGGTAACCTGGAAGCAGAGAGATCTGCCTCCTACACTCGTCCACGAGCGCGCGCAGGTATCCACCGTCGGACTTACGAGGATACAGAGCGTAGTAATCACCAGGGTCCGAACCGCACGAGGTGACGGTGGCGGCGGGGTCTGGTTTGGTCGCGCCCTCGCAGGGGCTGGCCGCCATGAGAGCGTCCAGCATGGACTGATGGAGCCTTTCGAACGCACGAGCATCGCACACCCCTGCGCGGTCGCAGAGGTTGTCGAGGTAATCGCTGATCGTCTGGTACGCGACTATGAAAGAAACGAGCCCCGGCGAACGGAGCGGAGCGAGGCCGTACACTGACCCGCCTATTGCGTGGAACAGCTTGCGGCGCATGCTGGCAAGACCGTGAGCCCGGAGCTCCGGGTCGGGGCAGCGTCGGATCGCTGCCCGCCACCTTGCCAGCTCCCTATGAACTCTCGGCACCACCCATAAAGACATGGCGCGTATGAACCTGGATGCGGTCCAGCGCGAATCGCGGCACTCTCGGCGCGACACTCACCTCACCCAGCCGTAGTGTTGCCCGGTTAGATCCTCTTGATTACGGCTCTTGTCTTTGCCTTCGCGACAGCCACTCACGCAGCCGCGCGAGAGGCCAGGCGTTAACGACGTGCGACCGCTCTAGCCAGCCCCTCCTCGCGACGCCGACGCCGAACACCATGTAGCCGAGCTGATCGAAGCTGTGAGAGTCCGTGTTCACAGCGAGCACCGCTCCCGCGTCTCGGGCCTTCCGGGCCCATCCGGAGTCAAGGTCCAGGCGGTCGGGAAACGCGTTGATCTCAAGGGCAACCCCGCTCCGGGCCGCCTCGCTGATGAGCTCTTGCACGTCTACTTCGTAGCCATCGCGCCTCCCGAGAACTCTTCCCGTGGGATGGCCGATCACGTCTACGTTCGGGTTCCTCATCGCCCTGATTATCCTGTCTGTCATAGCCTCCCTGGGTTGCTTGAACGACGAATGCACGGAGGCGACCACGATGTCGAGGCGCGCGAGGACCTCATCCGGGAGGTCGAGGGTCCCGTCCTTCTTGATGTCGACCTCAATACCTGAAAGCACTGTTATGCCCCTCAAATGGCGGCCGAGATCCGCAATGAACTCGACCTGCCTCAAGACCTCGTCGGCTGTGAGACCTCCTGCGATGCCCAATGACTGCGAATGGTCGCATATGGCTATGTACTCGTAACCTCTCGCCTTCGCGGCCTCCGCCATGGCCGCTATCGAGGAGGCGCCGTCGCTCCAATCGCTGTGGACGTGAAGGTCGCCGAGGATGTCCCTTTCTCGGATGAGATCCGGTAGCCTTCCCTCGAGCGCCGCCTCGATCTCACCCGCATCCTCTCTTAGCTCCGGGGGCACGAACGCTAGACCCAGAGCAGCGTAGATGTCCTCCTCGCAAGTCACTGGAAGCATGACTCCATCATCAGAGAAGACCCCGTGCTCGTTGACGGTAAGACCGCGCCTCCTGGCGATGCCGCGGAGTCTGACGTTGTGCGCCTTCGAGCCTGTGGCGTGATGCAGCGCGGCTGCGAAGTCAGAGGGCGGGACCACCCATAGGTCGACGTCAGGCCCGCTCCGAGTCGCAAATGACCCGCGCTCGTCACCCGCGCTGAGGGTCCGAGAGACCTCGTGCCACGTTCCCATCGCCTCCATGACCGCGCCAGCCTTCTCCGCGGCAACAACGATATCAAGGTCGCCGCAGGTTTCCCTCCACCTGCGCACGCTTCCTGCGACCGCCGCATCGTAGACTCCGTCCACCGAGACCACCCTATCGAGGACCAGGCGAGCCATCGCCAACGCCGTCCCCAACGGAATCTGCGTCCAATGGTCCTCGCGCAGCCTTTCGATGGCCCGGAGGATGTTCTCAGCGCTCTTCGCACCGATGCCAGGCACACCTTTCAACCTGCCATCCCGCGCAGCCCTCTCCAGTTCCTCGAGAGTGGCGATGCCGAGGTGACGGAAAACCGCCATCGCAGTTCGCGGGCCTACTCCGGGAATCCTCAAGAGCTGCCGCAGCCCTGGCGGCACCTCTCGCCTTAAGTCGTCAAGCAATCTGAGTCTGCCGGTGGTCGCGATCTCTGCGGTTTTCTTCTCTATTGCCTCACCTATCCCCTCGATGTGCTTGAGCCTTCCCTCGGCGGCGACCGTTGCCGCATTCTCAGGAAGGCTCTCGATGATGTCCGCCGCACGCATATACGCGCGAACCTTGAAAGGATTCTCCCCCTTGAGCTCCAAAAGGTCTGCAAGCTCGCGGAACATGGAAGCGATCTCCAGGTTGTCCATCCCTACGCTTCCCTCCCCGCTCGGAGCCGTCGCGCCGCCAAGGATGGCTCCTTACGCCTCACGCACGACCGCCCGGCTTGGCCTTGGGCACACCCCCCTCAGGTTCGGGTGCGCGTCCGCTGCCGCTCTCCCGATGAATGAATGATGGCATCCCAGTTGGAAGGATCGCCTCGATCTTGTCGTATATGACGGGAGATGCCTCCAGGAACTCCCTTGCTATGGACGAGCTGTCGATGATCTCGCGTAGGCCCCTGACTGGAAGCGCGTACAGGACCAGAACCGCGACAGCCACGAGCACGGCGCCCTTGACCAGCCCGAACAGCGCGCCACCGGCCGCGTCAAGCCAGGACACCGGAGTGTACCGCACGAGCCTGCCCCAGATCCACTCCACTATGGCCACGGTGATGCCGACGCCGACGCAGATGGCAGCGAATCCGAGGATATTCGCGACCGCCCTTGAAAGCACGAAGTAGTCGAGGAGGAAGGTGCCGACTTCCTCATAGTACTGAAAGGCCAGGATAACAGCGGCCACAAGCCCTGCGAGCCCCAGCACCTGCCGGACCAGGCCCTGCCTGAGCCCCGCGACCCCCATGAGGCCCACGAAGACCAGGATGAGAAGGCTCAACCAGTCCACTCCTAACGCACTCCTCTACGTCGTTTTACCTCGATTCCTCCACCATTCGCATGAGTTCCTCGTAGCGCGCTCTCAGCTTCTCGAGGTCATCAGCGAAGGAAAGACACGCGAGGATAGCCGCTCGGCTTCGTGCGATCCTCGGATTGGCAGACAGAGCCGCTCGAACCCGTTCGTCCACCGCCCTTGCCAGCAATCTCACGTATTCCGCGTCAGCGTCAGCTCTGACAGTGTACTCTTCGTCGACGATCTTCACGGTGACGCGGCTTTTCCTCGGCCCGGTCGCCCCTCTCCCAGTATCGCTCAATGGACTCGTTCCCATCATACGTTCGACGCTCCCTGACGCGATCCGATATGGCTTGCTTGTGTCCGGTCCCGCGTCCGCTTCGTTCACACCCAATCGGTCAGGAAGGGTATTCTACAGCATGGCTCGGATTACCTGCCGTCCACGCGTCCGGGCGCCAATTTCGACCTAGCGCGAAACGAACCGCCCACATAGAGAGGGGCGACCTGCGTCATGCCCGCACAGTCGCCCCCAGCCTCTCGGCCAAAGCGCGAGAGACGGCCCTGTGGGCTTTCTCCACTTCCTCGTCGGTTAGCGTGCGTTCGGGACTCCGGTACGTTATGGAGAATGCGAGGCTCTTATGTCCTTCCGGCACTTGAGGACCCTCGTACACATCGAAGAGCCTCAGAGCCTCCACGAGCCCGGTCGCTGCCGAAGCCATCACCCTCTCGACGTCAGAGCTCGCCACCTCGCGCCTCACGACGACGGCCAGGTCCCTCGTGACGGCTGGGAACCTTGCGGGTGGCTTCACGCGGAGAGCCGGCTCCCTCGCGGCCAGTATGGTTTTGAGGTCGAGTTCCGCGACGAACACACGCTTCCGAAGTCCGAAGGCTTCCCGGACGTCCGGATGAAGCTCACCCAGGAATCCGATGTCCTCGCCGCCTCGCGGCCCATCTCCTACGACCGCTTTTGCGGTCCTCCCCGGGTGCAGTGACGGGTGAACCCACGGGGAGAAAACCACACGCCTCAGTCCGAGGCCCTCGAGGAGCGCCTCTACTATGCCCTTCAAGTCGAAGAACCCCGCGTCCACCGCCTTCCTCTCCCACGAAGGCTCCGATAGCCTGCCCATTATCGCAAGACCTACCTTCACCGGCTCGCACGGGAGGAGATCATCGTTTGCGACAACCCTGCTCCGCGGACCATCGCCCCGTTCTATCTCACAAACGGATGAGTCTTCGCGCTCGCGCTTCAGATACACCCGAGCGATTTCGTATATGGCGACATCGTCCTCGCGGTGCGCAGCGTTTCTCTTGAGCACGTCCAGAAGGCTTGTGAGGAGCGTCATCCTCAACATCGTGTAGTCGCTCGAAAGGGGGTTGGATATCTTGACGGCAAGCCTCTGGACCTCAGTTTCAGCAAGCCTGAGAGCACGGCATGCCTCGAGGTTGGTAAAGGTGATCGTCTCCACCTCCGAGAGCCCACACGATCTGAGGATCTCTCCCGCCTTCGACGCAAGCCTTGTCTCGGCGTCGCGGCGTACCTCTGGAGGCGCTCCCTTCGGAAGAGTGGCCTCTATCCTGTCGTACCCGTACAGCCTCGCAATCTCCTCCACGAGATCCTCCTCCCGGGATACATCCGGTCGGTGGTCGGGGACGAGCACGCGGTACGATCCACCGTCCCAGGGCTCAACGATGAACCCGAGTCGCATCAAGATGTCCTTCATGTCCTCCTCGCGGATGTCCGTCCCCAGCAGAAGGTTCACGCGCTGTGGACGAAGACGGACGAACACATGGTCTTCCTGGCCGGGGTAGGCGTCAAGCATCCCGCGGGCGACCTTGCCAGCGCCTATGGCTTGAATCAGGGAGGCGGCGCGCTCAACGCCGATTCGAGCGTTCTCGGGCCACAACCCGCGCGAAAAGCGGCTCGACGCCTCGGTGCGCATCCGCAAGGCCCGTGACGCGCGCCACACGCTCACGCCGTCGAAGTTGGCCGACTCAAGGAGCACCGTCCGGGTCCTCTCGCTCACCTCCGTCTCCATGCCGCCCATGACGCCGGCAATCGCGACAGGGCGCTCACTATCCGCTATCACCAGTATGTCCTCATCCAACGAGCGCCGCTCGCCGTCGATCGTGGTGATCCATTCACCCGGCGCCGCCCGCCGCACCACGATACGGCGTCCCGCAAGGAGGTCGAGGTCGAATGCGTGCAGAGGCTGTCCGACCTCCAGCATGACGTAGTTGGTGACGTCTACGATGTTGTTGACCGGTCGGACGCCAGCCGCCTCGAGCCTCGCCTGCATCCAGTCGGGAGATGGGCGGATCTCGACATCCGTTACGACTCTAGCCGCGTACCTTCGGCACAGGTCGGACGCCTCGATCTTCACCGCCGCCGTCTCGTGCGCATCGCCGGCATCCTCCACCACCGCCAGCTCCGGATGACGGAGCGCAAGCGAGAACACGGCAGCGGCCTCGCGAGCTATTCCCAACACGCTCAGGAGGTCCGGGCGGTTGTGGGTGATCTCGAAGTCGAAGACAGCGCGAGCACCGTCGCCCGCGAGAGCCTCCACCGCGACCCCGGCCAGGGTAAGCTCCCTTGCGACCTCGTTCGGAGCTGGGAGCTCCGGTACGAACTCCTTCAGCCACTCATACGGCACAAGCATCATTCAGCCCTCCCTCGACTCGTCTGCGCCATCACAACCGATCCCCGGACTCATCTCGAGGAACTGGCGGTTGAAACGCATGTCATTCTCCGCAAGCAGCCTGATGTCGTCGATTCCGTACTTCAGCATTGCAATCCGGTCGGCCCCCATCCCAAAGGCGAGGCCGGACACCTCTTCGGGGTCGTACCCGACGGCCTCCAACACCTTCGGGTGAAAGAGCCCTGACCCCAGGATCTCGAGCCAACCCGTGTTCTTGCACACTCGGCAGCCATCGCCGTGACAGAACACGCATGACACGTCCATCTCTGCGCTAGGCTCCGTGAACGGAAAGTAGCTCGGACGAAACCTGACCCTGGTGTCGGCGCCGAAGAACTCACGCGCAAACCTCGTTAGCGTCCCTTTGAGATCGCCAAAGGTGATGCCCTTCTCAACGGCAAACCCGTCCAGTTGATGGAACACCGGCAGGTGAGACGGGTCTGACGCGTCGGACCTATACACCTTGCCCGGGATTATCGCCCGCACGGGCGGCTTGTGCCGCTTCATGACACGCACGTCCACGCACGTGGTGTGAGTTCGAAGCACCACCTCATCCGACACGTAGAAGGTGTCCTGGATGTCTCGGGACGGATGGTTCTTGGGGACATTGAGCGCTTCGAAGTTGTAGTAGTCCAGCTCCACATCGGGACCGTCCGCTACCTCAAAGCCCATGCGTCCGAAGATCTCCTCCAGCTCCTCGTAAACCATCTTTATCGGGTGCCTCGCCCCTATCACCGGCCTTGTGCCGGGCATGGTGACGTCCAGCCTCTCAGCCTCAAGCGCCTTTTGCCTTTCCAACGCCGCCAACTCCACGCGGCGTCGCGCGATCATGGCCTCGATCGATTCCCGCGCTTCGTTCAAGAGCTTTCCGACGATCGGGCGCTCCTCACTTGGGTACGCACCCAGGCTTCGAAGTGCAATCGTGAGCCTGCCTTTCTTTCCCAGGTACTTCACTCTCACCTCGTCAATGCCCGACAGGTTTGACGCGGCCGCCAGCTCCGCCGCCGCCTGAGAGACCATGTTCTCCGCATCGTCTCGCATAGACCGAATCCTCCCTCAGCCTCGCATTTCCGGCAAGACATACTCCGCAGCGCTCGCTTCGTCCTTCCCCTGCGGCCCCTGCCCACACCCGCTCGCTTGTCTCTGCTCGCTTTGCTCATCCGCATTGTCTTTCAGCCTGAGCTGCTGCGCAGCGGCCACCACGTCCGGAATGGCGCTCCACACCTGCGCTACGCGGGTATGTTCCCGCGACTTCGAAACCCACACGAGGAACTCAGCTGTGCCCGAGTTCCCCAGCACCGGTGAGGACGTCAGCCCCATCACACCGAAACCCTTGTGATCGAAGTAGCTTACGAGGCGGGCAAGCACCTCCCTGTGGACGTCCGGGTCGTCTGCTGCGGCAGGCCTCGAGTCCTCGAAGAGGGGCTTGACGAGCGCCACGATGTCACCCTGTCCCGCGACAAGGCGTGCAACGATCGGAACGGCTTTTGTTAAGGACAAGTAGGAGAGGTCCACCACCGCCATCTCGGGGGGAGGCACGAGATCCTCCGGATCCAGGTCACTGATGTTTGTGCGCTCGAGGCAAACCACAGCCGGACTCGCTCGCAGTTTTCCCGCAAGCTGACCGAAGCCCACGTCGACAGCGTAAACGAGTCTAGCTCCTCTCTGGAGCAGGCAATCGGTGAAGCCTCCTGTCGATGCACCCGCATCGAGAACAACCCTTCCAGAAACGTCCAGTCCGAACTGGCGAAGAGCATGGTCCAGCTTGAGCCCGCCCCGTCCCACGAAGGGCATGTCGATACCCTTCACGCGCACGTCCGCGTCAGCAGGAACGAGCGTGCCGGGCTTATCCTCGCGATGTCCGTCCACCAGCACCTTGCCCGCCATGATGTAGCCCATGGCCGCGCGGCGGTTCTCCAAGAGCCCACGATCGACCAAGAGCTCGTCAAGTCGCTTCTTCTTCGCACATCTCACCACCCAGGTCATCCCCTTTCATCCCTGTCTCTCGCCATCCCCATCTATAAGCACGACATGAGTACGAGTCGCCTGATTCCCCCCTCGGAATACAAAAGCCACAGTCTTCCAAGGGACGAAGACTGTGGCCCCGCGGTACCACCCTTCTTGACAGGCTCGCGTCAGTCGTGAAGCACACTTACGCCAGGCGAACCTGACCTCTCTATTGCCAGGCACAGGTCGAGCGACCGATGCCCTCCCCTCATAACGGTGGGGTTCCGGCACAGCCTACTCGCGGTTCCGCCACGTGGTCGCATCAGAGCGCGATCACAGCGGAGCGGCCCTCTTCCCGCGCTCTCTGTCCCCCCGAGCCCGGGCGCTCTTGTGAACGCTTTCAGCCTGCGGTTCTGGAGCGAACTTCGACGGAAGCTGGCCCGGGCACGCTCGCAGTCCTCGACGCGCCCTCCCTTGGGGCCTCATTCCGTGTACTCCTCTCCTTCATTGCCTTTCCATGGTTTCTGTTGTTATGTACTATATAGTATGCGCTCCTCGCGATCCCCTCTCACGTGCGAGCCGTTCGCCGTGCTGAGACATTTGGCCGCACGTCTATCACGTCTCTATTGAGTCACCAACATCCTGTAGATGAGATAAGCCGTGATCGACCCCGTGAGCTCGAAGACCCGCCAGAAGAAGTCCGCTCCTAGCATCAAGGAACCACGTCCTTTCAGAGATCTGGGTCGGACTCTTTGGGTCTCATTATAGCACAGGCCTTCCTGAGCTCGCAACAAGGATTATCCGGCTTGAGCGCCACACCCTCCCCGGCCTGCCCCTCTCTGCCTTACGGCCTCGTACATCAGGATGGCGCCGGCCACTGCAACATTGAGCGACTCCACGCCGCCCGGCATCGGGATCCTCACGCGACCGTCGCACGTCTCCAGAGCGCTCTCCGATGGCCCGAAAGCTTCGCCACCCACGAGCACCGCGCTCGGCCCGGTGAAATCCCATTCATAGCACGGCGTCCCAGATCTGACGTCCCCCGCGACCACGGAAAGTCCGTGGGTCCTGAGGACTGAGACCGCCTCAAGAGAGTCGGTCCTCTCCTCGATGGGTATCCTGAAAAGGCTTCCCATGGTCGCCCGAACGCACTTTGGGTTGTATGCATCAACCGTTCCCCGGGTGGTGATGACGCCTGCCACGCCCAAGGCAGCGGCGGTGCGGATGAGCGTTCCAAGATTACCCGGGTCCTTCACACCGTCGACCACCAGGACAAGCGGGTTCCCAGATAGGTTAACCGTCCCGCCGGGGATCTCCGCAACGGCCACGATGCCTTGGGGAGTCTCTGTGTCGGATACCGCTGCGAGCACCTCCTCCGTGACCTCGATAACTTGCGTGCCCGCGGCCTCAAGGCGCTCGACGAGCGTCCGCCCGGTCTCGACACGAAGAAGATGCGGGGTGACTAGGGCTTCGTGCATCCTAGCCCCCGCATCCACAGCTTCCTCTATGCTCCGAGCTCCCTCGAGGAGAAACCGTCGCGTCGCCGCCCGGTGTTCACGACGACCGAGCTTCCTGATTTCTTGAACTCGCGGGTTGCGACGGCTCGTTATCATGACAACCACCAGTTGCCGGTCGACACTATGGCGCCCTTTCCTCGCCTACTGCTCGCCGCCGCCAGTTGCCTTCGCGAGCTTGACAAGCTCGCCGAAAGCATTCTGATCGTTCATGGCGATCTCAGCGAGGACTTTCCTGTTTATGTCAACTCCCGCTTTGTGCAGGCCGTCCATGAAGCGGCTGTATGACATGCCATTCATGCGGGCAGCGGCGTTGATCCTGGCGATCCAGAGCTTGCGGAAATCCCTCTTCTTGTTGCGCCTGTCCCTGTACGCGTACTGCAGGGACTTCATGACGGCTTCGTTTGCCCGTCGAAAGATCTTGCTCTTCGCGCCTGTGAACCCTTTAGCCATTTTCAGGATCTTCTTGTGCCGCCGCCTTGTGACGAATCCGCCTTTCGCTCTCGGCATCGTAGCTTCCTCCTCAGGTTCAGCGTGGATCGGTTTGCGCCGTCGACCCTTCCGTCATGCATGCCGCAGGAGCCTTTTCACCCTGGCGGCATCTCCGGGCGCAAGCACCGCGGGTTCCCGGAGGGACCTCTTGACTTTACCGGACTTCTTGCCGGTATTGTGTCCGCCGTAGGCCTTGTCCCTCACGATTCTGCCCGAACCCGTCATCCTGAACCTCTTGGCGGCTCCTTTATGAGTTTTGACCTTGGGCACTTCATGTCTCTCCTTTTGCCGGCACACGCCATGACGGCACGCGCCGTCTTCATCGTCCACGATCATCAGCGCATCCCTGCGCGCCCTGCCCTTCGTGACCTATCCTACCTGTCTTGGGGCGAGGACCATGATCATGTGCTTGCCCTCGACCTTGGGCTCCCGTTCGATAACCCCGTAGTCCTTGACCTCCTCGGCGAGGTCCAACAGCAATGCCCGCCCTATGTCGGCGTGAACGATCTCGCGGCCACGGAACCTGACGGTGGCCTTGACCTTGTCCCCGTCCTGAAGGAATTTCTGAGCGTTCCTGACCTTGACCTGGAAATCATGGCCCTCTATCTTAGGGGTCATTCTGACTTCCTTGATGTCCATGGTCCGCTGCTTCTTTCGGGCCTCTCTGTCGCGCTTGGCCTGCTCATACTTGTACTTGCCATAGTCGAGCAATCTGCACACAGGCGGTTTAGCGCTAGGTGCCACCTCAACGAGGTCAAGGCCCCTTTCCGCTGCGATCCGGAGGCCTTCCCTGACCACCATGATCCCGAGCTGTTCGCCATTCTCATCGATCAGTCTGATCTCCCGAGCCCGGATCGCCTCGTTCACCCTCAAGTCTTTGGCGATTGTGCCTCACCCCCAGATTCAATGACTCGTATCGATAGTCGGTACGCAAAGAGCGGGCCGACCGCCCGCTCATGACACAACCACGCACCAGCGCGCAGCCTTGGCCGCACCCGGCACAGGCTACGCGGACACGCGACCTTGCTAGCAACCCTGCCGTAGTTACCTTGTGGTACAGCCCTCTACTCAGGAGGGCATCAGAAGGGCGCCGCAAGGTGAGAAGCAGACGGCTTCCACTTGCACAACCACGAGTGTCTATGGAGTTTTGCAGAGTCCTGCCGATGTGCGCCGCCCTGTCCCGCGGACCCTGGCGCGACACAAGCAAAACGCAAATGCTTCGGCCGGCCGGGGACCGGCCGACTGTGGCGCTTTTGAGTATAGCACAACGCATGCCAGCGGTCAATCGTGGTCTGGAGTACTCAACCACGGACAACTCACGGGGGCAACCGGCTCGCGAGCGCGCTCGCCACCGGTAAGCGCCCTTCGGTCTGGGCGATCCCTCACGCCTTCCTCTCGATGTCCCCAAAGAGCCGCGCCTTGAATTCCGCCAACGACATCGGGCCCAGGTCGCCATCGGCGCGTGAGCGCACCGAGACCGTGCCCCGCTCGGCTTCTCTGTCGCCCGCAACTAGCATGTAGGGCACTTTCTCCAGCTGGGCCTCGCGGATTTTGTACCCCATCTTCTCGCTGCGATCGTCCACGTCGACCCTGGCCTTCATGTCCATGAGCTCAGAGGCGACCTGTCGCGCGTAGTCAACATGCCGGTCCGCGACGGGAATCACCCTCACCTGAACCGGCGCAAGCCATACGGGAAACGCTCCCGCATAGTGCTCGACCAGGCCCGCGACGAACCGCTCCATGGAACCCAGAACCGTGCGGTGTATCATGACCGGGCGGTGCCGGGCGTTGTCTTCGCCGACATACTCTAGGTCGAATCGCTTCGGGAGGTTGAAGTCCACCTGAATAGTGGGGCCCTGCCACCCGCGGCCGAGCGCGTCCTTGACCTTGACGTCGATCGCGGGGCCATAGAACTTGGCTTCGCCCTCCATCCTCGTATATGAGAACCCCTTTCGCCCGAGCGCGGCCATGAGCGCTCCCTCGGCCATGTCCCACACTTCGTCGGAGCCGACGTACTTGCCTTTGTCCGCCGGATCCCGCACGGAGAGCTCCATGTCGTAGTCCTCATAGCCGAATGACTCCATCATGAATTGCACGAGGTCGAGCACTCCCACGAGCTCATCCTCGAGCTGGTCAGGACGCATGAAGAGATGAGCGTCGTCCTGCGTGAACCCTCTGACACGAAGCATTCCGTGGAGAACGCCGCTGCGCTCATAGCGGTACACCGTGCCGAGCTCCGCCCACCTTATGGGCAGGTCCCGGTACGACCGCGTCTTCGTCTTGTACATGAGGATGTGGAAAGGGCAATTCATGGGCTTCAACAGGTATTCCACGCCGTCGATGTCGATGGGCGAGTACATGTTCTCGCGATACCAGTCCCAATGGCCGGACACCTCCCAGAGGTCGCGCCGGGCTATGTGGGGGGTGTATACGAGTTGGTAGCCTCGCCTCAAGTGCTCCTCTCGCCAGAAGTCCTCGATGATCTTGCGGACAAGAGCCCCTTTCGGGTGCCAGTACACCAGGCCGGCCCCTGCTTCCTCGTGAAGGCTGAAAAGGTCCAGTTCCTTGCCCAGCTTCCTGTGATCGCGCCTCTCGGCCTCTTCCAACACGTGCAAGTGAGCCTGAAGCGCCGCATCAGATGGAAAGGCCGTCCCGTAGATTCGCTGCAACATCTTGCGCCTCTCGTCGCCTCGCCAGTACGCGCCTGCGACGCTTAGCAGCTTGAACGCGCGCAGTTGGCCGGTCGAAGCCAGGTGCGGTCCGCGACAGAGGTCGACGAACTCGCCTTGTCGGTAGATGCTGACCACTTCGTCTTCCGGAAGTTCCTGGATCAATTCGAGCTTGTATGGCTCGTCGAGAGCTCCGAATAGTCGCACCGCTTCTTCCCGTGGAATCTCCTGGCGCACGATGGGCAGGTCTTCGCACACGATCTTGCGCATCTCGTCCTCGATTCGACCCAGGTCGCCAACGGTAAAAGGCTCGGGTTTGTCGAAGTCGTAATAGAACCCGTTTTCGATAGCCGGTCCTATGGCGAGCTTCACTTCGGGAAAGAGCCGCTTCACAGCCTGTGCCAACACGTGGGCGGTGGAATGACGAAGGATCTCGCTCCCTTCTTCGCTGTCGAGGTCCACTAGCACCTCCGCGCCTCTCATACTCACCCCGGAGCCCTCCGGTCCCGCGTCATCAGTCTTGACTCTCGCTTGAGCCATTCTTCTATCACCCCAGTTCTTCAAGTCTCCTTGGTCCAGCATCCGTCCAGATAGGGTCCTTGGGGCCGTCACCGTCGCCGCACCGCTCCAGCATGGCGCGCATCCAGGAGTAGTCCGGACCACCTTGACCAGAAAACGAAGGCCCCGCACCTGGATAACTCCAGGGGCGGGGCAGTCCCGCGGTTCCACCCTGATTGGTGCCGGCTTTCGGTGTCTTGCCTTCCGGAGTCTTGCCGCTCTCGGCGCCGTGGCACTCCCCATTCGCCCAGGCAAGCCTTGCGTGCTCGCTGGCAGGGCAGCTCCATGAGCGCCGTGCGTGCCTAGCGCGACACACACCGACACCCTCTCATTTCGCACGTTAACGGGTGCCTCCGTCGTCGATTACTTGCGAGAACGAGCCCGCTTTCACCGCGAGGCTCGAAGGAGGTTTTCGGCGTCGCGCTTCCGGCGGAGGCTTCCAGCCGTTGACCTCCGCTCTCTCTCGGTCGCTCCCCGCTTACTCGTCCTTGTCAGCGCCGTTCCAATGCACACCCCTTGTTACCGCCATTATAGGCAAGCGGCCCTCACATGTCAAGGCCGGGCGGATAGCTGCTGCCTCGTGCCACGATCTGCGGGCGCTTGGTGACCGGATGGGTATCGCAAATCGCGTCGACAACCTCAGTTCTGATCGCCGCGCCCCGACGCCGGCACGTGCGCCCTGGCCTGATGGCCCTCGCAGAGGCGACAGCCCGGGCACACCGAGACGCGACCTTCGAACAGTCTTTGGATCGTGTCCGTGACACCAGCGCTTCGGCCGAGATGAAGGACTATCTTTCTGGGCGATACGCTTATCAGGGCGCTGATAAGAAGGTCCTCGTAATCCACATCGATGTCCACGAGGTCCGGGGAAACGCCCTCCAGGTAATCGTTGTCCACAACCTTCCCGGCGCGGTCCAACAGCCTGAAGAGACCCCCAGGTCTTGACACGACGTGGACTTCATCGATCCTCGGCTCCTGGACGTCCACGAAGTATTTCAGAAGCCTGATGAACTCGTTATACTCACGTTCTATCATGTAGTCGTCGACGGCTGCGTCCGCCGATTCGAGCAGTTCCTCAACAAAGCCCTTCAACCTGAACCGGACAAACCCGTCCAGCACAATGCAACTTGCTGTGTCGAGATAGTCCAGCACTTTGAAGAGCACCTCGTTCCTGCGCCTTACCAGAGCCCTGGGCTCCTCGGGTCTGTCCCTGTCAGCGGTTTCGGCGCCCATCTTTCCGTCCGTGCCCCTGCCACCGAGAGCCGCGGCCGCGCATGCAACGATTCTCTCTTGTTCCGAGGGATCGAAGTACGGGTACCGCCTACGAACTACCCGCGCCACAAAACCCTTGGCTACATCGAAGACTATGGCATCAGCAAGGGCGCTAGCTACATGGTATCTGACGAGGTCTCTCTGGCCCGCGGGGACGCCTCGGCTGGCGTCGCGCAAATTCAAACAGAGAAATGTGAGAGGTCCCGCGGACCTCTCCGTCATGTCAAGCTCGATCCCCTTCTCACACAGCATCCGCACCTTGCTCGAGAGTCGGTCGCGGACGGCGTTCGTGTGATCCTGAACCCCAATGGCGATGAGCTCCATCAGGATCACGCCCCTTCCCCGTGTATTATATGTCCGGGCAGTACCTCAATATACAGACAAGGTAGGGGCGTCTGCCGTGTGCTGCCAGCTTGTCCACATTTGGCCATTCTTCCCAATATGATGCACACGACCTCGAAAGCCTGGCCTTGGGCTCCTCGGCGAATGCTCAGTGAGCGTCGGAAGGCTCATCCGTCAGTCCTTCCGAGATGGGCCTGGAGCTCCCTCCGCAGGGTGAGACACCTCAGGAGCTCTACGGGCAAGGGGAAGAGGACGGTGGAGTTCTTCTCAGCTGCGATGTCCGTGATAGTTCTCACATACCTGAGTTGGAGAGCGGCTGGCTCGCCCGCCATCATGAGAGCAGCCGCGCATAGTCTCTCCGACGCCTGGAGTTCCCCGTCCGCAAGTGTCACTCTCGCCTTGCGTTCCCGCTCGGCCTCTGCCTGCTTCGCGATGACTCGTTTCACAGCGTCCGTGAGCTCAACAGCCTTCACTTCCACCGCCGAGATTCTCAGGCCCCATCGGGAAGCGGTCTCATTCAGCATGGATCGCAGCGCATTGTTCAGCTCGGCGCGGTTCGATAGCACGAAGTCGAGTTCGTGCTGGCCCAGGACGGCGCGGAGGACAGCCTGGCCGAGGAGCGCGATGCTCTGCACGTGGTTTGCCACCTTCGTCACCGCCAGGCTTGGATCGCAAACGTTGAAGTACACGGCCGCATCCGCCGCGACTGGTACATTGTCCCTCGTAACGGCCTCCTGCTTGGGCACGTCAACAGTGAATGTGCGGAGATCCACCATCCAGACCTTGTCGATGCCGAAAGGGAGGATGACGTTCAGCCCCGGGTCCAGGACTCCCGCAAGGCGCCCGAACCTGAACAGGACGCCTCGCTTGTATTCCGGGATGGTTCTGAGCATCTTCGGAAGTACCGGCACGGGAACGAGCGCCAACGCAATCGATCCGGCCTCGCTAGCGGCGCCGAACACGCAGGCACCCCATGCGACGCCCAAGACGAGCATCAGAGCGAAAGTTGACCGCGACCCCCTCATGAGCGCCAAGACCGCCCACAGGCCCCACCACGCAGCGACGAACCAGAACACGACCGTGTGAACCTCGCGAAGCCCAGGCGCCAAGATCGCCACCTCCCCGCTCCACTTCCTTCGCCCTATCTCCAAACCCTGACTCGATAGATCGTTACCAGCGCAAGAAATCCTTCCTCCCCAACAAGGCGGGTGAGGCTTGCGGGCTCCGGCCAAGAAGGAGGACTTCAGCGCCGCATCACTGGGCGTACGCGACCCGACTGACGGGTTGACGGGTAAGGAGGGTCCGCAGAATCGATCAGGAGCCTAACCACAGGCTGCCCGACCGAGGTGTAGCGAGCGCATGCAGCTGCCCCTTGCGGAACCAGTATCGCAGGACGAGGAGGGCCGGCCCTTGAACAAGAGTCGGCCCGAGTCGGTCCAGGTAGGTTGGCGGGACGTTCACGCTCTCGCGGCGGGCGCCGACGGAGCGCGCCTCACCAGCATGTCCGGGTCCACGTTCTCTTTCTCAGTGACGGCCACTAGGGCAGCCGCAACCGTGTCGTCGACGACGTTCACGCAGGTCCGCGCCATGTCCAGAATCCTGTCGATCCCCGCGATGAGAGCTAGACCTTCGATGGGAACGCCGATGGCGCTCAGCACCATGGTCAGCATGATGAGCCCTGACCCCGGCACTCCCGCCGTCCCGATGGACGCGAGGATCGCAGTGACCGCAAGCACGACGTACTGCGAGAACCCCAGGTGCACGCCAAAGGCGTTGGCCAGAAACACGGCGCACACCGCTTGATAGAGCCCGGTTCCGTCCATGTTGACGGTAGCGCCCATCGGCAGCACAAACCCGGCGGTTGCCTTGGAGACGCCCGCCTCCTGCACCACTCTCAGCGTCACCGGCAGGGTCCCTGAGCTCGAGCACGTAGTGAACGCCACGAGCGCGGCCTCCCGAATCCGGTAGAGATAGCGCAGCGGCTTGATGCCACCTATGAACCGGAGGAACGCCGAGTAAACGATCCCTACCTGAAGGATGCAACCCAGATAGACGACGAAGATCAGCAGTGCAAACGGCGCGAGCACCTTCACTCCGAAGTTGCCGACGGTCCAGGCGATGAGCGCGAACGCACCCACTGGCGCGTAGTAGAGGACGATATCTACCACCCGGTACATGGCCTCGGCAACACCTTCGATGGCTTTCCTTATCGGCTCTGCGGCCTGGCCAGCCATGCCCATCGCCACCCCGAACACGATGGAGAAGAAGATGATCTGAAGGGCGTTTCCGCGCGCAGCCGCGTCAACGACATTGGTGGGGACGAGTTCGAGGACTATCTGCGAAAAAGGCGGTGGCAGCTGCCGCTCCACCTTCGCGAGCTCACCAAGGCTCAAGCCGGCGCCGAGGTTGAACGCGTTCGCAAGAAGCAGTCCGATTATGACAGAGCAGATAGCCGTGGCGTAGTAGTAGAAGAAAGTCTTCAGCATCATCCTGCCGAGCTTGACTCCGCCGACTCCCGTCACCCCCACGGCGAGGGTGCTGAAGATGAGAGGCACCACGAGCATTGAGAGCAGCCTTATGAAGAACGTCCCGAACGGTTTCAGCCACTCGGCCTTGGGCCCTAGGATCAGCCCCGCAACGATTCCGAGCAAGAACCCAGTGAATATGTACATCACCAGCCGTTGCCTCTTCACACAACTCACCTCCTTTCCGGCTTGATTGCGGGCTCAGCATTGACACCTGACCTCGCCCGCCGCTCTGAAATGTCTATTCGATGCGCGATGAGCCAATTCCTTCCGAACGGGTCCCGCTGGGCACCCGCGCCACCACGCGCACGCAAAAAAGGGCATGAAAATGGTGCGACGTGCTGGAATTGAACCAGCGACCTCAGCGATGTCAACGCTGCGCTCTAGCCAACTGAGCTAACGCCGCACTTCACGATGGGATCATGGCTTCAGGGCCTATCATCGCCCTGTGCACAGTTCTATTTTACGGATCGTCGCCACTCTTGTCAAGCTCGAAGACAGCTCTCAAAGTGTAGCTGTCGCTCCGCGTCGCTCGGTCACCATGCGCCCGCGTCAGCAGGCTTCATGGCATGGCACTGGGCGAAGGCGGATCCCTCAAGGCGCCACTTCCACCTTTGCTATCATCCCACCCGGGAACATGTCTCTGTTCACGATGTGGCCGTGGTCGCGGTCGCGAATGTAGCACTCTCCCGGGACTTCCAGGATAACCAATACATTCAATCTCTCGCAGGATCCGATTGTAGGCGTCGTCCTCTCGTACGACGCGTCCACGGCTCGTGTCGCGAGGGGATAGGAATCTCCGGCCACGACACGACCTACGAGCCCTCCGAGGTAGAGACCGTGATTCTGGAACCCCGTATTGGCTATCCGCGACAGGAGCCTCTGCCCTACCCTCGCCACAATCCTCGACCAAGAGGGCTGGCTTGGTAGCGAACGGTCTCGATCGTCCTTTACGGTGTCCGGGTAGGAGCGCCCGTTGACCACCCAGTAGTCAGGCGTATAGTCGAGGACATCGTACTCCTGCCCCGAACCGAGAGCTTCATGCATGAGACTGTCCATCTCCCCGAGGATGAGCGGCCTGGTCACCTAAGCATGAATATGCTATTGTGTGGGCCGCAGCAGTCCCGACGACCTGACCGGGCCGCGGTCAGGGGCACGAAGATGCGCGAAGCACTCGTCCTGTATCGAACGGTTTCGGGCTTCGCGCGATCACTTCGTTCAGAGGCCGCCCCAAATGCCTTACATCGGCCGTGTGCGCCGCGGCCCGTCGGTCCCGAGACATCGTCCGCGCCACCGCGCCGGTTTCCGCGAGAACCGTGGGCCTCAATGGCACGCGCCCAAGCCAGCGGTCCCCGCGGCGATAGCGTGCTTCGGGTCAGCGGAACAGGTCTGGCGAAGGTGCTGACCGGAACCCAGCGGACAATGGAGCTTCGTGCCCGCCTGAACGCACACTTGCGCGTCCGCGAGATGTGTTGCGAGCACGAACGCCATGCCTCCAATACCAAGATCAGTACTGCAGCCCACCTGAACCGGGCATTCCCGGCGTCCCTGGCATCATAGGTTCGATCACGTTGCACTCGGGAACCCCGATCCTTCTGAGGAACGCGAATTCCTCGGGCGACACCACAACTATGGTGAGCCTATTCTGGATCTGGTCCTCGATCACGAGAAAGTGCTGATTCATGCCGAATCTGAAGACACAGTGGAAGACGAGTCGGGCGCCCACCACGTGCATGGTCCCAGCCTGCTCTGACATTATCCTCATCCCCCCTTCACACCGGCAGTCCACTTCATACTATGAGCTTGGTGGGCAACCTGTTCACTCGGAGCCCATCTATGGTTTGACAGCCCAGGCTGAGGACTACCGGACGCCGCATGGTGCCCCTGGCCAAGCGTGTCGCCACGTACCAGACCGCCAGAAGGATGGAAAGTTCATTCGGGACTGGGCCGCACGCGTCCGGGACGAGAGCACAACTCCCGTGCGAACACAGATGACATGGCGGGAAACAGCTGTGGGAGCTGAAGAGAATACGCGAAACCAGTGCGCGGTGAAGCCGACATCGTTCCCAGCTGCGAGTCGCAGGGTCATCTGTGAGACAGCCGCTCCGGGCCAGACCCCCAGCGCCAGGTCCGCGTGGCCACGACCGGTCCGCGCGCTGGCGAGCAGCCCAGCAGGCGCAGCATCTGGAACAGCTTCGTTGCAGAAAAAGCGGCTGGAGATCTGGAGCTGGGACTTGGCGTCACGAGGCCACATGGCAGGCCGTACATAATCATGGAGGCGACACCCGGATTCGAACCGGGGATAGCGGTTTTGCAGACCGCTGCCTTGCCACTTGGCTATGTCGCCCCACTGCGCTATATATAAACATGGAGCGGAAGACGGGATTTGAACCCGCGACCCTCGCCTTGGCAAGGCGATGCTCTACCCCTGAGCCACTTCCGCTCGAATCATTGTTCTGCCTCGAGTGCGTCAGTCGCGGCGGCCCTGCCGCCTCGCGTACCGGTGTGCAGCTCGCACTATCGAGTTTACCACGTCCCCGCCCACTTTGCAATACCCTTTTCACGTATCCGCAGCGGCGCCGTCGGGCAGCTGAGGCATGTCCACACCACCTTCGCGTCGGCCGTCGCGCCCCATGGCGGCCACAGCGGCTCCTCCACTGCTTCCCGTGGCGCCTGTCGGTCCGACGCTCACCTCGTGCCTCGTGTCGTACCCCGAGGTGGCGTACAGCCTGGGTCGGGCGTCGTACAGCCGGCGCCCGAATACCTTGCCTGGAGGTCTAGTCCAAGTCAAAGGCGGGAATACTCCACGTGGAGGTCTTCGCCGAGTTGACAGGGCGCTTTCACTCCACGGGAAGAATCCACGGAAGGGATGAGGATCATGGGAGACGGTGACGAAGATCGCCGCCTGGCTGAAACCGTACTAGAGTCCATCAGGAATGATGACGGTCTTAGTGCGTACGAAATAAACGTCAGCGCGCACGACGGAGTCGTCCGTCTCGGCGGCATCGTGGACGTCTTGGCTGAGAAGATGAGAGCGGAGGAAGTGGCCGCCAAAGTCGAAGGTGTCGTCGCTGTGGAAAACGACCTCACTGTCTGCACGGATGGCCAGATCACGGACGATGACGTCGACTTCGAGGTCTCGGAGGAGTTGAGACTCGATCCCCAGGTAAACGTGGCCCGGATCTACGCGGAGAGCAAGCGCGGGGTCGTCCACCTGTACGGTGAGGCGGACTCTCTCGATCGCAGGAACGCGGCAGTTGCGGCGGCCGCAAGGGCACGAGGAGTCAAGGACATCGTGAGTCACATAAAGGTAACAGGCGAGGACGAGCGGGGAGGTCCGATCGAGGGTGACCGGGCTGGGGTCAAAGGCACTTCGCCGCAGGACGCTGACTTGCACTAGGAGCCGCCTAGCACCGAAGGTCCGCGTCGTCCCGTTCGGGGTCAGGCTGCGCCTCGGCAGCGCGCTCTGCCCGCTCAATGCAAGGTGTACACCTCGGCGCCAGCCGGTCCGACTGCCCTAGCTGGCGCCTGAAGATCCCGGGTCCTTGGGGCACGCGGTCCTCCCCATTCTGTGACCAACATGGAAGCTCCCGACATCCTGATGAGTCTTTGCAGACGAACCTCGCAGATGGCCGCCGGACACCGACGGTGCGGCGAGAGGAACCGTGTCCGGCGGTGCACAGAGGTCACGCGCGTCTCGTGCTCGAGCGCGTTTCCATGGGCGCAAACCTGGCCGACTGCGCGGGCCGTTAGGTGGCCTACACGTGGACCATGGATAACGATGAACGCGAGGGATGCGTACTCACGTCCGCTCCGTATTGATTGCGTCGCCGGACCCATGGTCCGGCTGGCCCCACGTCACGTTCGGCGAATCCTCCACAGAGTCCCCGATCTTGCCCACGGGATTACTCCGGCCAGGTTCGGCTCCAGGACTCCGAAGTCAACCGCGTAGAGGTTGTCTCATGAAGGATCGAACTTCGCGTCCACAGGGCGCGTCGGCCCCAGACCGCCTGGTCCGGGGCGGCTGATCATCGGGAAATCGTTGACTTGCCGCGTCCTCAGGTTCGCTCGGACCACCTTGGACCCACGCATGCTCGGAGAACGCCCGGTGACTGGTGCCCCTGTACCAAGCTGAGCCACGAATGCCTCCCCTACGCACCCAAAGCGATAGCTAGTCGAAAAACCGAACTTCGCAGTCGGGTTTGCAATCGGCTCCCCTGCCAAGAGGTCGGGCCAGACGTACCACGCGCCGCGGACGATTTCCCACATCGGATCGGGCGCATTGGTCACGGGCCTGCTCCCTCAGTCGTCGTACCCCTGCTCGATGGCCAACAGCCTGCCACCGGGCTAGAATCCAAGCCCGAACACGTTCCTGAGGCCGTCTGCAAACCTCTCGAGATGAGACGCGTTGGGGTCGAACAGGCAGAGTGCGAGAAGCGGACGAAGCGCGAGAATCAAATGAAGCGTGAGGGCCGGACGGGGGCACAAGACTCTCACTTCCCGCAGCCCCCCCCACGAAAAATGGTGCCGAGGGCCGGAATTGAACCGGCGACACGCGGATTTTCAGTCCGCTGCTCTACCAACTGAGCTACCTCGGCTAGAAAA
Source organism: Bacillota bacterium (assembly GCA_024653485.1). Taxonomy (NCBI): domain Bacteria; kingdom Bacillati; phylum Bacillota; species Bacillota bacterium. The sequence continues at coordinate 84,350 of JANLFY010000009.1, forward strand.
ATGGCGGAAGCGACGGGATTCGAACCCGCGGTCTCCTGCGTGACAGGCAGGTATGTTAGACCAGCTACACCACGCCTCCGCTCAAATCTATATTCGACTGTGGTGTTTGCCTCTGGTGGGCGAAGGCAGATTTGAACTGCCGACCCCCTCCTTGTAAGGGAGGTGCTCTCCCAACTGAGCTATTCGCCCGTTGCCCACGGTTGCGTTCCGGCTGAACGTCCCGGCGCAACACCGATTATAAACCAACCCACAGGGCGAGTCAAGAGGGATTTCCCGCCCCCCGGGGTCGCTTCGCGCACCGCCTCCGCTACCTCCCTCTCCGAGACGCGTTCGCCACGCGTTCCAGGAGGTCGATCTCCTCCAGCGCTTTGCCCGCACCCATCACAACGCTCATGAGCGGATTGTCCGCGCATCGCACCGGCATTCCTGTCTCCTTGGAGATGTAGCGGTCTATTCCGCGTAGCAGGGCTCCTCCACCCGTAACGACTATCTCCTTGTCTATCACGTCGCCTATGAGCTCCGGCGGAGTGTTCTCAAGGGTGCTACGAACGCCTGCGGCGATCGCCGCCATCGGCTCTGACAGAGCCTCCCGTACCTCCTGCGACGCCAGGATGATGCTCTTGGGTAGGCCTGTGACGTAGTCTCTCCCGCGCACCTCCATCGAGAGCTCTTCCTCCAGAGGCCAAACCGAGCCGATGCCGATTTTCACGTCCTCAGCGGTCCTCTCGCCGATCATTAGGTTGTAGTTCCGCCGCACGTGCCGAACGATCGCCTCGTCCATGTCGTCGCCGCCCACCCTCACAGAGCAGCCGGAGACGATTCCGCCCAGCGAGATCACGGCAGCATTGGTCATGCCCCCGCCGACATCCACGACCATGCTCCCGGTCGGCTCTTGCACGGGAAGGCCGACTCCGATGGCCGCCGCCACAGGCTCCTCTATGAGAAACGCCGCCCGGGCGCCCGCCTCAATCGTCGCGTCGATCACCGCTCTGCGCTCCACCTCGGTCACGTCGGCGGGGACCGAGACGATGACTCTCGGGCGCACCAGCGCCCTTCCGCGGCAGCCCCTCTTTATGAGGTAGCGAAGGAGGTGCTTGGTCATCTCGAAATTCGCGATCACGCCCTGTTTCAGAGGACGCACCGCCCGGATGGCTCCCGGCGTTCTGCCGATCATCTGCTTGGCCTCGTTGCCCACGGCCAGCACCTCGCCGCTGACCTCTTCGATAGCCACCACCGACGGTTCAAACATGACCACGCCGCGTCTTGTCACGTACACGAGCGAGTTCGCCGTGCCTAAGTCTATCGCCATGTCGCGCACAAAAAAGCTGTACCCGTTACGCGCCACAATCCTGCGCTCCTTCTCTTACTTTCATTCTTCCATCTTCATTGCTTGGTCAGGATCTGGAACCTGTTTTCGCCCTGATGCTGGGCTTTGGAAGCCTGAGTCTTCTGCTTCTTGGGCTTCTTCTTCTCCCTTTTCGACGGCACCTTTGCTCCCACGACGATCCCTCCCTGGATCGACTCAACTCCACGTACGGCATCAAAACTCTCAAAGAGCTATTCTATACTGCTCCCGTCATTCCTGCTATCCCCCGCTCTCCGAAGGAGCGTTCCCACCACTTCCCATGCGTACCGCATCCACCAACGCCGCAAGGGTTGGCCCGGCCTTGGCGTGAATGACCACATCCGCCCTGCCGTCGTAGCCCGTCGGAGTCAGGTTTATGATGGCAAGGCGGGACGCCAGCTCAGGGAGATAGCACACCGGCGCCACTTCAAGGCTTGATCCAACGGCGATGAGAAGGTCCGATTCCGCCACGGCGCGCTGGGCGAGAAAGAAGTCCGGGGGAAGAGGGTCTTCGAAGAGCACCACGTCCGGCTTGACCAGCGCCCCGCACAGATCGCACCTCGGGAGTCCCCCAGCCCTCACGGCGTTGAGCGCCGCCCCCAAGTCGTATGTCTTCCCGCATCTCACGCACGTGCACGTCCTCATGTTGCCGTGCACCTCGAGAGCACGGCGCGAACCGGCGCGCTGATGGAGGCCATCTATGTTCTGAGTGACTATGGTATCGATGACGCTCATTCGTTCGAGCGCCGCGAGGGCTCTATGCCCCGCATTCGGCTCAACGGCTCGCAGCATTTCGAAGAGCTTGAGAATGAACCGGTAGAAGGCTTCAGTCCTGGTTACGAAGGCGGTAGCGGACAGCACTGCCATCGGGTCGACCTGGCTCCACAGCCCAGTGCCGGGGCTGCGGAAATCGGGAATCCCACTCTCTGTGGATATGCCGGCTCCCGTCAGGACGACACATCTCTTCGCACCTGATATCAGTTCAGCCAGTTCGAAGACCCCTCGAGACACGGGGGATGACTCTTCACGACCAGTGGTCCCCTGCATCCTCTCCCACCTCCACCCACCGGCTCCTGGTCCGCGAACCGAAGGCGGACGTCGCTCTCTCGCCCCTCTGGTCCACCGCCCTGTACCATGCTGACGGCAGAGCCCGCTGAAGGCCCTACGTTCATTCCATGGCACGGAGCTCGAGCGCGAGTCTCCTGCGGGCGTAATGAAACAAGTACTGCTGGGCATAGCCCGCGAGGTCTCCGAACCTCTCCCGGGCGAAGTGCGATATCGTGGCGGTAGATACTTTGCTGCCCCCGAAGTAGCAGTACCGCATCACCCTCGTCATCCACACGTCTATGGGGAAAGCCTGAGGGAACCCGAGTGAGAACAGGAGCACGCAATCGGCGACCTTCTCGCCCACGCCGTCGAGGCGCATGAGCGCCTCCTTAGCGCCGTCGTACCCGAGCACCCGGAGACCGGCGAAGTCTATGTCGCCGGACGCAACCCTCTCAGCCGCAGCTTTCACGTACCGCGATCTGAATCCCGCTCCGCACTTCACGAGGTCTAGGACGTCAGCCGACGCCAGCCTACCCGCGGTCGGAAAACTGTAATACAGGGCCGCCCTGGACCCACCGCAGTCATCTCGCACGCCATCCTCTCCCGCAATGGGATCGCCGTACACGTTCGCAATGCGTTCCACCGTGCGCCGGATGAGCGGAATGGCATTCCTCGCAGAGAGGATGAACGAAATCAGGCACTCCCATGGCTCTTGCCTTAGCAGACGCAAGCCTGTGAACGCCCCCACCGCGCACTCGAGCACCGGATCTATCTCGCAGAGCCGTCTTTCGATGCTTGCATGATCGGTGTCGAGGGAGAAGTACTCAACCGCGAGCCGAACGTCGTCCTCACTTGCCGGCCCCACTAGGACGAGGGAGTCTCCTTCCTGCCTTGCGCGGAGCACCCTACCGCGCACCACCCCTACGAACGCCTCTTCCTCCTTGTTCCACCTGAAGGCTTGTCCGGAATCCAGAGTCTCTTTGAGGTCAAACGGTGAGATGCCTGAGATGATCGCCTCGCTCTTGTGTATCTCTATCGTAGGCCGAGTCAAGATCACTTCGCCCTTTCCTCTAGCTCTCGCAACAGTGTACCCAGCTCCGCCAGGGATTCCCCGAATCCCGCGAAGTCGCCCGCACGAAGTCGAGCGCCGGCTTCGTCATATACTCGGACCGCCCGGGCCGTGAGATCCGACATGAGTTCGTCGGCCTCGTCGGGAGCCCCTTTCGTGGGGGCTTGTGCCGCCTGCTCGGGTACCGGAGCCGCGCGCCGCCCTTCGGGTGTGGCGCCGAGCGCCGAGGCGAGCGCTCCCTGCAGCGTGGCATCCATGGCGACAGTGTTTCCGAAAGCGACTATCACTCTCTTCAGCTCTGGGAGCTCGCTCCGTTCCGCGAGGAGGTAGAGCGGCTCCACATACAGAATGGAATTCTCCACCGGGATGACCAGTAGGTTCCCTCGCACCACCCTTGACCCGCGTTGACTCCACAGCGTTAGAGCCTCCGAGATGGCGGGGTCCTGGTCTATCCTCGCCTCCACTTGCATGGGTCCGTACACGAGCTGGTCCTTGGGGAATGTGTACAGCACGAGCTCACCGTAGTGTGGAGGATCGTTTCGCGCCGCGAGCCAGGCGATCATGTTGTCCTTGCCAGACGGCGTGAATGGCAGGATGAGAAGGAACTCCGGTCTCGTGCCGCCCGGCGTGCTCATGAGAATGTAGTATGGTCGGACGCTCTGGCGTTCCCCTCCGTACACTTCCTCGGGGAAGTCCCAGAAGTCCTCGCGCTTGTAGAACGCTTCCGCGTCCGTCATGTGGTACGCGTTGAGAACTCGAGCCTGAATGGTAAAGAGGTCCTCAGGGTACCGGATGTGACCCTTGAGTGAACCCGGCATCTGCTCGAGCGGTCTGAACATGCCAGGAAACACCCCGGACAGGCTCTTCAGAATCGGCTCGTCGGCGGAGGTGGCATAGAACTCCACGTCACCGTTGTACGCGTCGATGACTACCTTGACGGAGTTGCGGATGTAGTTGATCCCATCCTCGAGAGGCTGAGAGTAGGGGTAACGGGTGCTCACGGTGTACGCGTCCCATATCCAGAAAAGCTTGCCGTCCGCAAGCACCAAGTACGGGTCCCCGTCGTACAGAAGGAAGGGTGCGATGCTCATCACGCGGTCGCGGATGTTCCTCTTGTACAGGACCCGGCTCTCCGGGGTCATGTCAGTGGACATGAGGAACTTCAGACTCCCGAACCTCGCAGCGAACGCGGCTTTCCTCAATAGAGAAGAGACCTGGACACCGCCATGTCCCTCGTACCTCGTATACACATTGGCCTCACCGGTCGGGTAATCGAACTCACGGGCGGACGTGCCCACGACGACGTAGTCATCTGTGCGCTCGCCGTAGTATATTTCGGGGCGAGTAACCTCGAAGCCCCGGTCGCTCTTGGGCGGGATGTCCTGTATCACGAACCTCGGCAGCCCCTCCGCGGAGACCTCGTTCACGTCGCTCATGGCAAGGCCGTAACCATGCGTATACACGAAGCGTTCGTTCACCCAGGTCCTCGCCTGATCGGGCAATTCGCCGACTGACAGCTCGCGCGCGGACAGCGCGACTTGGCGCGGCCGTCCGTTCATGACGTACCTATCGATGTCGACGTCGTTGAAATCATAGTAAACGCGGAATTCCTGCAGCTGTTTGTAAGTCTGCGCGAGGGGACGCCAGTCCCACAGTCTAATGCTTTCCACAGTGTCCCGATGAACAGTCATGAGCCGGCTGAAGCTGAGGTCGTTGCGAACGCTAAAAGGCTGGACCTCGATTGCGTCAAGACCGAACGCAGCTCTTGTGGCGTCGACGTTGTACTTGATGTAGGGTTGTTCCCTCGATAGCTCGTTTGGCTCCACCGAGAGTCTCTGGACGACAGCGGGATACGCGGTCCCCAACAGGAACGACGCTATAGCCATTGCCCCGATTGCCCCAAGAGCCAGTCTCTCGGCTCGAACGAAGAGGTTGGCAAGCAGCAGGAGACCTACGACAACGGCCATCGCCGAAAGGATGCCCAGCGCCGGCATCTGGGCGTGCACGTCGGTATAACCTGCCCCGAAGGTCACGCCGCGAGGTGAGTACACAAGGCCTATGGTGGCAAGTCGGTACCCCCACGCTTTGAGCAAGAATCCCAGCGTGAGGAGGCCAATCAAATGTCGCCTTGCGAGCGGGCTTCCGATCACGCCCGCGCTCCCCAGCGAGAGAGTCCTCGTGAGGACGTAGATCGCTGTGACAAGGGAAGCGGTCATAACTGTAAGGGTCATAAGCAAAGAGTACACGAGTCTGTAGAGCGGCAGGACGAAGAGGTAGAACCCGATATCCAGTGCAAACAGCGGGTCCTTCACTCCCGCCGGTGCCCGGTGCAGGAACTGCTGGACGACCATCCAGTGCGAGGAACTGCCGAGCCCCACGAGCACAGCCAGAGTCGTGCTGAGGATGAGGAAACCCACCCTAACCCTCTGTCCCACGATGTGGGCGGGGATGCCGAACTGCTGAGAGAGAGACGCGGACCTCCGAATGCTTGCCTCAGTGAGCCTGAGGTTGACGAAGACAAAGACGAAGAAGACGGCACCAATGACGAAGCCAAGCGCCAGCCGGGAGAGCACTGGAACCCAAAGCGCCTGCAGATACCCGACCTCGCGGAACCACAGTATGTCGGTGAAGAAAGTCGCGATCCCACGTAGTGACGCGGCTGTGCCAACGACCAAAGCAACCACGAATAGACCAACGTAGCGTCGGACCATGACATTCCCCCCGTGTGTGCTCCTGCGCGGACAGACCGTCCAAGAGACTGCCTCTGGGCGAAGCGCGCGTCGTGGTCGCTATCAGGACCCCGTCGCCCTCTCCACGTTCATACTTTGTTATGCTTCTTCAGTGGGTATGTGATTCCTGCTGCGCGTTCTCTGACCATGGCTGTCCGTGGGTGCTGGGGCGCGTCTTCAAGAAGCATCGAGCCGCGTCGAGGAAACCGATGGCGTGCTGGACCATGGCCGTTCTGACCTCAGGGTCGTCCGACCACTTTGCCTCGACCGTGCATATGTGTCCGAGCGCGAGGCATGCGTCTATGAGCCGCTTCCTGATCGTCCAGGGTTCCATCCCGATGCCTCCTCCGTGGGATCTAGACTGGTGAGGGCGCGTCGATTCAGAGGCGCCCCCACGCCATCCACCGTAAGCCCGCCCAGTGGACGACCCCCGCGTCACCTTGAGCGCGAAGCGGGCGACTGCTCCCATCGCCCTCCCGCCTTGTTCCAGACAAAGGCCGAGTAATTGAGCCACCAATGGACGAGCCAGCCGGGCCACAGAGACCCGGCCATCTCGTTCAGCAGACAGAACACGACGCCTAAGCTCAATGGCACGGCGAGGGCATACGACGCCAGGAGCGCGCTCTTGCCTCGAGTGGCTTGCCTCATGGGAAGGAAGTGCACGAGCCCGAACGCGACGGATGAAGCCACCACAGCAGACATGAAGGCAACGGCTGGTGGAACACCGAGACCCGCAAGGGCCCGGCCCACCCCCAGAACCGCAAGCCCTCGAAAGAAGAACTCCTCGACGAACGTCTGCGAGAACGTAAGTGCCGCTGCCATCATCGCGGTATGCTTGAGGTTGCCGCGTCTTAGGCTCAGGTATGTCCCGCCGGGGTTAATCGTCCCACTGGCCACAAGGGGAATCAGGTCTGGTCGGAACAGATGAGCCTCCATCACCCTGCCCACTAGGAATGCCGCGGACCACACGCCGAGCATCCAGAGCCACGGACACTTGCCTAGTAGCGAGACCGAGAGCCCGAACGCGCCGAGTGGCTCCTCCCCACATACGCCCCAGCCGATGACAAGTAGAGCCGTTCCGATCAATGGCACGCCATCGACCGTCTCGTCTCTCTCGGTGTCCTCGCGTGTCGCCTCCAGGCCGCGAAGGTCGTGCGCCATCCTGGTCGCGAAGCTAAGAACCAGGGCAAAGTACACGATCCATGTCACCTTCGATCACAACCCATCGACGAGGGCGGCCACCACTGTCTTGACGTTCTCGTCAGCCGACCGATCCTCGCGCCATCCCCACAACGCTGCCCTGAAAGCTGCTCTGTAGAACTCACAATAAGGGTCGACCGAGAACACGGTGCCGCCTTGGGCCAGCGCGTTGGCGCGACATCCCCCGCCGCAGAAGTATGCCACATCGCACCGAGAGCAACCTGGCACTCGGGTTACATCAGGGACAACGTTCCTTCCCGACCGGCGCATCTTCGAAAGAGAGTCGTCCGGAAGTCTTCCGAGGTACATGTCGGGCCGATGCATGAGCGGACACGGGTAAACCACTCCCTCGGGACCGACGCTGAGCACACCGTGACCGGCCCCGCACCCAGCCTTAGCGCGCAGGTCAATGGGAGCACATGACTCAAGCCCCGGGGCATGGTCTCCCGAGCCGCGAGAGGCCTGCGTGATGAGCGAGGCGAGGCACGACAACAGCTCCCGCGGCGGAATCGAGAGGTCCGCGGCATGGCACGCTCCCCGTCCGACGGGCATGAACAGGCTGAAATGATAGCCGACACCGAGGCTCTTTGCTAGCCTCAGAATGCCGGGGATGTCCGGGAGATTCCTTCGTGTGAGGGTTGGGACTATTTCGATCTTGTCGACTCCCGCCGACAGAAGGGCACTTATCCCTCTGATAGCGGCGTTGAAAGCGCCTTTCCCCCTCACAGCGTCGTGCACGGAGGGATCGTCCGACTCAACGCTCACTTGCACCCTAGCCCCAGACTCGCGAACCCACTCGGCCTCTCTCGCGCCAATCAAGCAGCCGTTCGTGAGAAGCAGCACATCGTCAAATCTGCCTCGCACGAAGTCGAGTATTTCGCGGATGTCCTTCCTAACAAATGGCTCCCCGCCGCTGATCACAAGGGAGCGAGGTCGTGCCTCCGCCAAGGCGTCTAGGACCGCCAGAACCTCGCGCGTTGAGAGAGCGTCATTGCCCGGCAAGCCTCCGGCGCCAAAGTAACAGGTCGGACAGGCAAGATTGCACCTTTCTGTGATGTTGAAGTGAATCCGGCCTGGCCTCTCTTCGTGTCCTTCCTCAACCATGAACCCGGCAGAACACAGGTAACCGAGGAGCGCCCTCACGTCCTCGCAGCGGGCGCCTCGTCGGACGCACGCCGTGGTCACGAGCTCGCCCACTGTGAGACCCTCTATGTTCTCGACCAGCTCGAACGCCTCGACGCTCAGCTTGATCCACTCACTGTTCGCCGGGTTTACCAGCACGCGCTGGTCTTGGAACTCGCATACCCGCACAGCCGGGTTGAGCACGTATACCTTCCCGTCCATGGTCGCACGCCTCCTCCACGATGAGACCGCCCTTCCGGAGCGCGGCGTACCGAGCTCGTGGATCCATGGTGTGGAGAAGCACGCCTGGCTCCCTGACCCTCTTGCTCGCCGGACCCGAAGCTTCGCCCCTCGCGCGCGTCGCCATGCGGTCCGCCGTGGGGATCCGAACAGACTTCGGCCGAAGCTCTGCCTCCGGCGACTCCTGCAGGCTCGCCCTGCCCAGTGCAAGCGGCAGGTGAACGCAAGGAAAGCATCGGAAACGGAGGCGGGCGGCGAGTAGGACTCTGATCGTCTCCCCGCCCGCCCGTGCAGCCGGCACGACGTTCACCCTATCGTGACCCTATGGCCCCACAGCCTGAAGGTAAAGCAGTACCCGTCGATCGCAAGGTCTATCCTGAGTCTTTTCCCACCAAGCCTCCCGTACACGCGGTCCACCCCCTTTCCCCGCGTCAGCAGCGGGCGAGCTGCACATGCTTGCCTGGGCCGGCTCAGGTCGCCTCTGGCGATCCCAGTCTATCAACAGGGGGGTCGCCGCACCATTGCCTGAACGGGCGACTTATGATGGCTCCAACGGATGAACCCAGGGTCATCGCCGGCCTCGGCTGTATACGTACATGACCGCCTGCGAGCGGTTCTTCACCCTGAGCTTCCTGAATATGCTGGCCACGTGCGTCTTTACGGTGTTTACGCTGATGTACAGCTCTCTGGCGATGTCTTTGTTCCTCAGACCTTTCGCGAGCAGTCGAAGCACGTCCAGTTCCGTTCTAGTAAGATACACCGACGGGTCCCTGTCCGCGGACCCACCCTCCCCTGCGGAGGCTCCCCTGGCCCCCTCTGTCGTTGAGACGGCATGGGTATTCTGTAAACCCAGTGCTGCCTCCCGTAGCACCGATTGCCCACCGGCGCCCGCAAGTGGGCCGTCGGCACCTGCAATGAGGTCTATCGGGACTGAACGCGGTGCTATCCTCAAAGTGCCGACGACCTCTATGTCGCCCGGTGAAACGGGGCATCCCGGGTCGAACGGTCCATCAGCATGGCACTCGTCGAGTACCAGTACCCTCAACCTGCCCATTGTCCTCCCTCCAGTGAAGCTCTACCAGAAAGTCCAGGCGACAGCTCAGTGGCAGTCAGCGTTCACCACGGACACACATGCGGTTCCTCGACACGACTCGCCCCTGGCCGCCTGTGGCCACTTTCTCCCATCTTTGGCGTTCTATCCCATGCACATAGCATATTACCATCTTTCGGCAGCGGTGTCAAGAGTTGGTGTCGGCAGGTGTCGGTGGCCGCCGGGCGGACCGAGCCGACCACCGAGGGGAACTTGTATCAAGAGCCATCGTTGGCCGCTGTCGGTGGCCGCGCCTTCCAAGCGCCCGAGCGTCACCACTACGCCGTGCCACCGTCGTCGCAGCTCGGTGGGTTCAAGACAACTGCGATCCGGCTGTTCGGACTACGCCGCCGCACGCCGTATTGCCAAACCTAGTCAGCAAGAGCGCCTCAGCCTGAAGGTCAAGGGCCCGCCTGCCGTCAGGTCTGGAAGGAAACGCGCCGAGTCTCGGAGAAACCCCCTATAACCTAAATCATGGGGTGACAGAGATGCCCGATATCGCGCTCATAGCGCCGTATGACAACCTCGCCACGGTGGCTCAGGACGTCCTACGCAGCATTGGAAAGCCTGTGAGAGTAGAGCGCGCGCTATTGGGCGACGCGCCAGAGGTCGCGCGGCGTCTCAAGAAAGAAGGGGTGCAGGTCCTGATCAGCCGCGGCGGGACAGCGCTCATTCTTCAAGACGCTCGCGACCTGGGCCTTCCCGTAGTGGAGATCCGAGTGACCGCCTACGACGTGGTTCGGGCTGTTGCACGGGCAAAGTGCTTCGGCCGCCACATAGGCATCGTGGGCTTCGAGAACATGGTGCTGGGGGCAAGCACGCTGAGCGACGCCATGGACGTGGACATAAAGGAGTTTCTCCTGGAACGGGCCCTGGACGCGGATAGAATGGTGCGAACCGCAATTGATGACGGGGTCGATGTCCTCATAGGCGGCGTGATCACGGTGAGGACCGCCGAACGGCACGGCGCCAAAGCCGTCCTCATAGAGTCCGGTCCCGAGGCCGTCAGGCAGGCCATTGATGAAGCACTTCGTGTCTTGTGGGTGAAGAAGCACGAGATGGCTCGGACAGAGCAATTCAAGCTCATCGTAGATAACGTATCAGACGGAATCATCTCTGTAGACGCCGCAGGACACATCACGGTATTCAACGAGGCAGCCGAGCGACTGACCGGCCTTTCCGTCGCCGATGCAATGGGACGCCACGTGAGCGAGGTTCTACCTGGCGTTGACTTCGCCGGAGTCCTGGCGACCGCCTCGCAACGGCAGAGCGGCCATCGTGAGCACCCTGCCGGCTCTCGACCGCGGCCTGCAGCACCTGAAGTGTGCCGCGTGAACGGAACCCTCGTCAGCGTGACTCGCGTGGCCATCATAGTCGACGGTCTGTGTGTGGGAGCGATCGGCACATTCCAGGACATCGGCAGACTACAGGCCCTGGAGAAGGACCTCCGCAAACGTCTTTATGCCCGTGGCCACGTGGCTCGGTTCACGTTCGGAGACGTTGTGGGGGGTAGCAGCGCGATCCAGGCCACTGTCGCAAAGGCGAAACGGTTCGCGAGCGTCGACTCCACGGTCCTCATTCTCGGAGAGACGGGAACGGGAAAAGAGCTTTTCGCCCAGAGCATCCACAACGCAAGCGCCAGGCGTGACGGGCCGTTCGTCGCCGTGAACTGCGCCGCGCTTCCGGAGAGCCTGCTTGAGAGCGAACTGTTCGGGTACGTTGAAGGTGCCTTCACAGGAGCCAAGCGAGAAGGGAAACAGGGTCTGTTTGAGCTAGCTCACCACGGAACGATCTTCCTCGATGAAATCGGTGGCATGCCTTTGCGTCTCCAGGTTCGCCTTCTCAGGGTCCTCCAGGAAAGGGAGGTCATGCGGCTCGGCGACGACCGAACTATACCAGTGGATGTCCGCATAATCGCCGCCTCAAACAAGGACCTTCGCAAGCTCGTTGCGGAGGGTGTCTTCCAACCGGATCTGTACTACCGCCTTGATGTCCTCAAGCTAGTAGTACCTCCCTTGCGCGACCGGCGGGAGGACATACCTCTTCTCGCGAACGCGTTCGCGAAGACTCTATCGCGCAAGCTGGGAAAGGCTTTCCAAGGTTTCGCCAACGAAGCCCTTTCTCTTTTGTCGGCTCACGCATGGCCCGGCAACGTAAGAGAGCTAAAGAATGCCGTGGAGAAGTGCCTGGTTCTCTCCGATGACGGGATCATCACACCGAGCCACGTGCTTGACGCCTTGGGGGAAGACTCAGTTTCGTCCACTGGTGGCCTGGATGACCCGACCCAACTCCGAGCAGACCTCCAGAGCCTTGTCAAGGCGGCAGAACGCGAAGGCATCGCCCGTGCCATCCGAGAGTGTCACGGCAACAGAAGCGAGGCCGCTCGTCGCCTCGGAATCGATCGCACCACGCTGTGGCGCAAGCTGAGAAACGACACCGCCAGCCAACATCACAGCGCACGCCGAGACAGCAGCCCGGGCTCATAACCACGTGGTGCTCGGCTCGCGGGCAGTCGCGCAATGTACTCACCACGATCGCGCAGAGGACGCCACCTGCACCCTCGCCCTCTCGTTTGCCATTCGGTGTGAGCAGACGCACGGCCGCAGACCGACCGATGTTGTTCGCGGTACGTTGCACTGTCGCAATATCGACGCTGCCCTTCTGCAACATGCGGCAGCCGACCCGCACGCCGCGAGGTCACGTTCACCCAAGTCCTCAGCCACAGTTCGGCACCCCCGAAACACTGGCACGCCACTTGCGAACGTCTTACGGTGATGCATGGTCGCCGCTACTACCCTCTCCCGGTCCCCAGTGAGACCGGACGAGTGAGCTGGGTCCGTGCACCAAGCTGAACGAGACGTCTACAGAGGAATCGGCGACGCGACTTTGAAGGCGAGGTGATGTTCCCGTGGTTCTGGACTTGAGGTATGGCCGGTCCAGCGTCTCCCTAGACTTGGACAAGCTCGGAAAAACCCAAGTCCTGCTGGGCAAGGAGGCCGAACGCCTTCCAGATCTCCGTGCTGAGGTTCTCCACAAGCTCAGATGCCCGACGGGCGTCCGCAGCCTTGTCGAAGAAGTGACACGCACGCGAAGCAGAAGGGTCGCTATCATCGTCAACGACGTCACCAGGCCTACACCCTACGCCGACGTCTTGCCACCCCTTCTAGGCGAAATCCGAAGGGCGGGCGTGCCCGACACCCACGTGACGCTCGTCGTCGCTACCGGGATCCACCGCGGGATGACAGCCGAAGAGCTCCGGCTGACACTGGGCGGGGACGTCTGCGACAGGTACGAGGTCGCAAATCACGATTGCGACGACCAGACCCGCCTGGTCCATCTCGGTCGGCTCAGCTTCGGAACGGAGCTCTATGTGAATCGACTCGTGCTCGAGGCGGACTTCGTCTTGGCCACCGGGGTCATCTCGCCCCACTACTTCGCTGGATTCTCCGGCGGCAGGAAAGCAATACTTCCAGGCGTATCAGGTCGAGGCTCCATCTCACACAATCACTCCCTCATGACCTCCAAAGCGGCCACTGTGTGCAACCTGGAGGGAAACCCGGTCCACATCGAGATGGTCGAAGCCGCACGCAAGGTCGGTGTGCATTTCATCGTGAACACAGTGACCGATGGGCTTGGAAAGACGGCGGGTGTAGTGGCGGGTGACGTTGAGAGTGCGTGGCTCGAGGGAGTGGAGATGTGCTCGCGTTTCGTCGTTGCCCCTGTGGCACGGGAGGTTGACGTGGTGATTGCCAGCGCGGGCGGGTTTCCAAAGGACATCAACGTCTATCAGGCGCAGAAGGCCATCGACAACGCCGAACGCGCGACGAGACGCGGAGGCACCATCGTGCTTCTGGCTGAGTGCCCGGAAGGATGCGGAGAGCAGACCTTCGAGAGTTGGATGATGAACGCGCAGAGCCTTGATGACATCTTCAGCCGCTTCGCCGCCGGGTTCGAGCTTGGGGGGCACAAGGCGTACAGTCTGGCCAGAGTGCTGCGGGATAAGGAAGTAATCCTGGTCTCCTCTCTCGACCAAGCCTTCGTGCGAAAGCTCTTCATGACCCCCGCCAGGAGCCTTGATCAGGCGCTCGAGATGGTAAGGTCAAAGCATGGGAGCGAGTATGAGTCAGTCGTGATGCCGTGCGCAGGAAACGTTATCCCCGTCCCGGGAGGTGATGTCGAGGATCGTCCCATACTGCAGACCCCTTGACGCTGTGTGGAAACGAAGTCGAACTGCGACGAACACACGAACTTCAGGGAGGTAAGGGAAATGCGCCTTGTAACGAGAGTCGTTGCGGTGTGCGTGGTCGTTTCGCTGACTCTGATCGGTTCCGTGGTGTCCGCAGCCGCGAAGTTTCCCGAGAAACCCGTAAACTATCTGATTTGCTTCGACCCCGGTGGAGAGTCAGACATAACGGCGCGGCTGCAACAGCCTTTCCTCGAGCAGGTCCTTGGGGTGAAAGTGGTCATCTCGTACAAGACCGGAGGCGGAGGCGCCGTCGGCTGGTCAGAGCTGGTACGCTCGAAACCCGACGGGTACACGATGGCGGGAGACAACTTGCCCCATACGATACTCCAGCCGTTGCAGCGCGGAGACGCGGGGTACAAGACCGAGCAACTCAAACGAGTCTATTGCTTCGAGAGTACCCCGAACGCCCTCGTCGTAAGGAAGGATAGCCCCTTCAAGACACTCAAGGACCTCGTAGACTACGCCAAGGAGCACCCGGAGGTGGTGACCCTCGGGGGTAGCGGGAGCTGGTCCGCCAACCACTTAGGCGTTCTCGAGCTCAATCAGGCGGCCGGTATCAAGTTGACCTACATACCATTCAGCGGCTCGGGCGCAGTCGTCCCCGCGTTGCTCGGAGGCCACGTAACAGGACTCATGACGTACACGACTATGGCTGTTCAGTACAAGGACCAAATGCGTGTGCTGGCGGTCGCGGCTGAGAAGCGCTCGGCTGTCTTGCCTGACGCTCCCACGTTCAGAGAGCTTGGCTACGACATAGTTGAAGGAGCGTATCGAGGAGTCTCCGTTCCCCCGAATACACCTGATGACATCGTCAAGATACTGGCCGACGCATTCGATAAGGTAAACCGCAACACGGACTTTCAGAAGAAGATGCAGGAGATGGCGTTCGATCTCGAGTTCATGGGGCCCGAAGAGTACGAGAAGTTCGTTCAGTCGAGGCGTCCCTACTATGAGAAACTCCTCAAGGACCTCGGCGTGCTGAAGTAGGCGAAGTGCACGAGGACGTGCGAAGCGTGGCGCGCACAGTCGGGGCAGGTCCGCGGACTCCCCCGCCTGCCCCGACCCTCGGTCGGAATCACAGTCAGCCAGGTGAGGATGGTGATACGAATGGACGCTATAGTGTCCGGGATTATCCAGGTTCTGTCTCCCGGCAATCTCCTCTTGATGCTCGCAGGCACCGTCGGCGGCCTCATCGCAGGCGCGCTGCCAGGTCTCACGGCCACGATGGCGGTCGCCCTCGTAATCCCATTCACGTTTGTGTTGCCGCCGTTGACCGGCCTCGTGACAATGGGCGCAATCTACATGTCGGCGATATACGGTGGCAGCTTCTCCGCAATACTCATCAACACGCCGGGGACTCCCTCATCGATCGGGACTTGTTTCGACGGTTATCCCATGGCAAAGGCCGGTAGGGGTCAGGAAGCCATAGTCGTCGCCACGATATCCTCGGTCATCGGCGGGCTGTTCGGGATCGCCGTGCTTGCCTTCCTGGCGCCGCCCCTTGCTCGCGTCGCCCTGCGGTTCGGCCCTCCCGAGTACTTCTGGGTCGGCATCTTCGGGCTCAGCGTAATATCGAGCCTTGCATCGAAGTCGGTCCTCAAAGGGCTCGTCGCCGGGGCCGTAGGTCTCTTGATAGGTATGGTCGGCATCAGTCCCGTCGGAGGAAACGTGCGTTTCACGTTTGGTGAGCCGGCCCTACAAGGCGGAGTCCAACTGGTATGCGCCCTCATCGGGCTGTTCTGCATACCCGAAGTCCTTTCGCTTGTGCTCCAGGGAGCGCAGGCCTATGAAGCCGTGCGTCTCGGGAAGCAGAAAGGCGTCATCAGGTCGACGGTACAGAAGGTGTTGCGCCAGCCGGGAAATCTCTTGCGTTCCAGCGTAATCGGGACGATCGTGGGCATCGTGCCAGGCGCGGGCGGCAACATCGCCAACCTCATAGCGTACAACGAAGCGGTGCGTGCTTCGAAACACCCTGAGAAGTTTGGCACCGGGATCATTGATGGCCTGATCGCCACCGAGACATCCAACAACGCTACTGTCGGAGGCGGGTTGATTCCCCTTCTCACCCTGGGAGTACCGGGTACACCTGTGGACGCCGTCATATACGGAGGCCTTCTGCTCCAAGGGCTCCGACCCGGGCCAGAGCTGTTCCGGTTGCATGCTGATATCACGTACGGTTTCATTTTCTCTCTCTTCATCGCCACCCTCATGATGCTGGCGGTGGGCCTCGCCGTGGGGACAGCTCTTCACAGACTCGTATCGCGCATGCCCTTGAGATTCCTCGCTCCATCCATAGTCTTCCTGAGCATAATCGGGTCATACGCAATTCGAAACAACATGACGGATGTGTGGGTCATGCTCGCGTGTGGAATCATAGGGTACGTCCTCAAGGAACTCGACTTCAACCCAGCCCCGATAGTGCTCGGCCTCATCCTCGGGCCAATCATCGAGGAGGGTCTCTTACAGTCGCTTCTCATCTCAAGGGCGTGGCAGCATCCCTGGCTCGTATTCGTCAGGAGTCCCATATCGATCATCCTGATCCTCATGACGCTGATTTCGTTTGCATGGCCATACTTGTCATACTCCGCGGGGCGTCGTCGACGGAAGGAGGGCGCATATGTCGAGCGGTGACCGCATAGCCGCTTTGGTAGTGATGGCCGTGGCAGTCATCTTCGGCGTCCAGCTCAGAGGCCTTGAGAGCGCGGATGCCCTGTTCCCGAAATGGGTCCTTGCGCTAGCAGTCGTGATGTCCGTCTGCCTGCTCATCATGACGCTGACTGGGAGGAGTCCGCAGAAACCCCTGAAGCTTCCGAACATGCGAACCCTCGGGATGGCTGTAGGACTCATGATCTCATGGCTCATTCTCATTCCGATCGCAGGGTTCTACGTAGCAAGCGTGCTGGTGTCCACCGTCTTCGCGGTGCTTGTTGACAGCAGAGTTCGTCAGCCTCAAGCCCTCGCGACTTCATTCGCTGTCATCGCCATCGAGATCGGTGTTTTCTATGCAGTCTTCGCCAACCTGCTCGATGTCCCCTTGCCTCCCGGTTTGTTGTTCTGAAGAGGCCTGAGGGGCGGACGAGCAGTGGCGCGCGGGTATGCGCAACCACGTCAGGCGCAAAGTTGACGGAAACACGTTTGGGGGATTGCAGACATGGACAACATGAGCATAGCTGTGATTCCGGGCGACGGAGTCGGTCCCGAAGTGACCGCGGAAGCGGTCAAGGTGCTGAGGGCCGCCGGCGAAGTACATGGGGGAATGGCGCTGACTTTCGTGGAGTACTCCTGGGGCTGCGAGTACTATCTGAAGCAGGGTCGCATGATGGATGAACACGGCCTTGACGCGCTTAGAGATCACCACGCCATACTCCTGGGGGCGGTCGGAGCTCCCGGGTTGGTTCCAGACCATGTTTCCCTCTGGGGTCTCCTGCTTCCAATCCGCAAGACCTTCGACCAGTATGTGAACCTCAGACCAGTGAAGCTGCTTCGCGGCGTCCCTGGGCGACTCGTGGGCAAGGGCCCGGAAGACATCGACTTCGTGGTCGTCCGCGAGAACACAGAGGGGGAGTACTCGGGAGTCGGAGGCAGGGTGCACGTCGGAACGCCGTTCGAGGTCGCCATTCAGAGCAATGTGTTCACGCGTCACGGAACGGAGCGTGTCGTCAGATATGCCTTTGAGCTGGCAAGAAAGCGCCAGAAGGCGAGGCGCGTCATATCCGTTACGAAATCGAATGCCTGCAACTACAGCATGGTGTTCTGGGACGAGGTCTTTCACACCGTGGCAAGAGACTACCCAGACATTGAGGCGGTACAGACCCACGTAGACGCAGCGGCCATGTACGTGATCACCAAGCCGGAGTGGTTCGATGTGGTCGTCGCGACGAACCTCTTTGGAGACATCCTGACGGACGAGGGCGCGGCAATCCAGGGCAGTATCGGCCTTGCAGCAGGCGCAAACCTGAACCCGGAGAGGAAGTACCCATCGATGTTTGAGCCGATCCACGGCTCGGCGCCTGACATAGCCGGCAAAGGGATAGCGAACCCCATCGCCACGATCTGGGCCGCCGCCATGATGCTGGATTTCCTGGGCTACGAGGATGTCGGGGCCTTGGTCATGTCCGCCATAGAACGGACTCTCCTCGACGATGCGCCGAAGCCGTTCGACCTGGGTGGAACGGCGACCACGTCTGAGGTAGGCGATGCGGTATGCGAGAGCCTTTACCGGCTAGCGGGGTAACGCCTAGCCGGCTGGGCGGGTAGGGCACGAGGCGCAACGCACGGCCGCCCTCTAGCCCGGTTCCGCGGCTTACTGGCGGGAGACCGGGAACTGAACAGAGTGAACAGTATTATCCCTGAAAGCACGAGAGCGCCCCCTGCGATCGCAGTGGCCGGGGGCTTCTCTTTGAGCACGGCCATCGCCAGAAGCGTGGCGCCCACCGGTTCCCCGAGGACGCTTACGGATATCACAGAGGCGCTGACGTACCGGAGTGCCCAGTTGAACACGGTATGCCCCAAAATGGTTGGAACGACTGCAAGGGCGAGGAAAAGCACGTAATCAAAGACGGGATGCGGGTGGACGCGCGCGCCCACGACCAAGCACCCGGCGCCGAGGACGAACGAGCAGACGCCGTAGACCACAAAGGCGTACGGCGCAGTGGACAGCCGCTGCCTGACCTCCCGTCCCACGATCACGTATCCCGCGAACATCGCCGCCGACAGAATGGCGAGCATGTCGCCCAGTAGAGCGGAGTCGGCAGCCGCGGAGTCGCCCAGCCCGATCGTGGCCGATCCGACAGCGGCTACGATCGCCCCTACCACGGCCGCTGCCGGCGCAGTCTCGCGGAAGATGAGGCGGCTCGCGAGCATCACGAAAAGGGGATGCGTCTCCACGAGCACGGCGGAGCTTGCAACGGAGGTGAGCGCGAGAGACGTCATCCACGCGCCGAAATGGACCGCGAGGAGGCCGCCCGCGAGGACCGAAAGGCCGAGGTCCTTGAGGCGCATCGCCATTATCTCGCGCCGACCGCCCACGAGCGCGGGTGGCGCCAGCAGGAGCGTGGCAAGCCCCATCCGCCATGTGGCGATCACCAGCGGAGGCGCGGACGACAGGCGCACGAAGATCGACGCGGATGACACCGCGATGACCCCCACGGCTATGGCGAGCCACGGAGCGACCGTCGGACGGCCGGCAACCACACCTGGAGCCCTCGACGGACGCGCCATCGCCTGCCCCTTCGTCCCTGCCACGTCAGTGTCCGTTGCAGCACACCTCCGTTCTTGGCTCTCCGTCATTGCTCTCCTTCATTCGCCTCACGTGCTGCCTCATGTGCAGCCGCTTCAACGCACCGCCTCAACTGCCCCGAAGGACTTCCCAGAAACCCAGCCTGCCCCGGCACAGCGCGAGTCCCGGCGTGGTCGCGGCGTAGGCGCGGCGTGGGCACGGCGCAGTCGCCGCGTCGTGCGCCCAGCCCATCCCAATCCCGCAGCGCGGCTCTCGCCAGTCCCTTGGGCTTTTCACGCAACCCTGGTCAGGGTCATTGGCCGGGATTCAGCTCATCCGGCCGCAGACCGGACAGTTGGGGTCGCGCGCGGCGACCACCTCTCGCCATGCCATCGCGAGCCCATCAAACAGAAGCAGCCGCCCGACGAGAGGTTGTCCCAGCCCCAAGATCACCTTGATTGCCTCAAGGGCCTCGATGCTGCCTATCACACCCGGGACCGCCCCCATGATCCCAGCCTCGCGGCACGAAGGCACCGCCCCCGGAGGAGGGGGTTGCGGGAACACACACCGGTAGCAGGGGCCTTGCCCGGGGATGACGGTCAGCACCATGCCGTCGAATCTCATCACGCCCGCCTCGACCAGTGGCTTGCGAGCCTCCACGCACGCGTCGTTCACGAAGTACCTGGTCTCGAGGTTGTCCACGGCATCCACGACCACATCGTATGGCTCAATGAGCGCGGCCGCGTTCTTGTCAGTGACAGCCATCCGATGCGGCACCACGTGGACCCCGGGGTTGAGCCGCGCCAGCGCTCGTCTCGCCGACTCCACCTTTGGGAGGCCCAGCTCGTCAACACCATGCAGAATCTGCCTTTGCAGGTTGGACAGTTCCACCGCGTCTGAATCCACCAGTCCGAGAGTCCCCACTCCCGCGGCGGCGAGGTACATGGCCACCGGCGATCCAAGGCCGCCCGTCCCCACCACGAGCACCTTGGCCGCGTGCAGCTTCGCTTGGCCCGCCTCCCCTACCTCGGGCATCACAAGCTGCCTGGAATAGCGCATCCTCTCCTCGCTTGTGAGCATGTCCTCATCACCGCCCGCGCACTTTCCTCCTCGGTCGCCCTCGGCCGAGGCGTCCGTCCCTGGCAGAGGCCATGCGGCACCCGCACCCGCACCCGGCCCGACTGTCCGGCGTGGCTGCGCCTCGCAATGCCCGGCAGACCAGGCGGACCCATCTGCCTCTCAATGACACCGGACCGAGCTGCGATCCGCCCGGTCCGGCCCGCAACCGGTCTTCCCGTTCCGGCTTGCGACGCGCTGTCGCATTCCGTGCATGAGAAACTTGAGTCACGAGCAACCCGCTCTCGCCAAGACCCGCCGAAGCGCTCTCGTTGCCTCACGTAGTACTTCATTTTCGTCAAGAGACAGGAGTCTCCTCCCGTACATCAAGACACGCCCGTCCACTATGGTCGTGTCCACGTCTGAAGCGTTGGCTTCGTACACCACCCGCGACACCACGTCCACACCCTCTCCTGGAGCCGCATGAGGCGCTTCGAGGTCGAGCACCACGACGTCGGCTCGCTTTCCCGGCTCTATGCTGCCAATCTCGTGTTCCATGCCCATGGCCCGTGCCCCACCGATCGTCGCCATCTCGAGCACAGTCTGAGCCGGCATGGCGGCGGGCCCCAGACGGACCTTCTGTATGAGAGCGGCATGGCGCATCTCCTGGAACACGTCGAGGTTGTTGTTGCACGGCGCGCCGTCGGCGCCTATGGACACGGACACTCCCATGTCGAGCATCTCAGGCACTTTCGCGATCCCCGAAGCGAGTTTCAGGTTCGACGACGGGCAGTGCACGACCTTCGTGCCGGAATCGCGCAGGATCGCCATTTCCTCGTCGTCCAGCCAGATGCAGTGAGCGAGCACGAGGTTCGGCCCGGTGAGTCCCAACTCGCGCAGGCATACCAGGTTCCTCATGCCTCTGTCTCGCCAAACGACCTCTATCTCGCCGCGGTTCTCCGACGCGTGCGTGTGCACGAGGACCCCCGCCTCCTTCGCCATGTCGCGCACGCGCACGAGGAGCCTATCCGAACACGATACCACGAACCTCGGTGCGAAGGCGTAGCGTATCCTGCCGTCATCGTGCATGTGCCACCGATCGAGAAGGGCCTCGCTTTCGCGGAGAGAGTCCTCGGTGGATTCCATGAGGCTCGACGGTACGTCCTTGCCCCAATCCATCATGACTTTTCCGGACGCGGCACGGATGCCGGACGAGTCGATCGCCCAAAACGCGCTCTCAGTGTGGTGAACGGTCTCCATGTCGATGACGGACGTGGTCCCGCCTTTCACGAGCTCCGCAATGCCGAGCATGGCAGACCAATACACGCTCTCCTCATCGTGAGCGCCTTCCAACGGCCATATGCGCTTCTTCAGCCAGTCCAGGAGCTCGAGGTCGTCAGCCTGTCCCCTGAAGAGGGTCTGGCAGAGGTGCACGTGCGCCTGGACGAACCCCGGAAGCACAACCTTTCCGTACGCGTCTATCACTATGTCCACGTCATGTCTGTGAGCCCCGGTTGGAAGCACGTGAACCTCCGCACCCATCGCCTCGCCGTCGTCCGCGAAGCGCTGCATCGCGTCCTGCCGTGCCCACGCTGGTTCAACGTCCCCCCCTCGAGGGCTCGTGCCTCCCTGAAGCGCGTCACCCACCCATTGCACTCTCTCAAAGCCGAGGCGCTTCATGCTTGCTGACGAGGAGCCCTCGCGCGTGACTTGGGCTATGCGGTGCCCATCTATGAGGACGTCAGCGCAGTCAAGCACTTCGCGCTCTCGGTTCATGGTCACAACGGTTCCGCCGCGAATGAGGATCTTCGCCACCTACGCCACTCCCTTCTCCTCTATTCCGAGTTCCTCGAGCTTCTCGCGGGTGGGAACGCCGTCTTTGGTCCAGCCTCGCTCGGAGTAGTACTCGGGAAGCAGCTCCCCAAGATTGACCGTAACTCCTTTCGCCGGCCCCCCGGGGAGGCCTTCCTCTAGGAACCGCCTCGGAAGAGTGTCATCGCGCGGCGTCATGCCGCACCTTAGATTGAACGCCCTTTCCGTATTGACTATCCTCTCACCTATCGATAGGAGCTCGGCCTCGGAGTGCTGTCGCCCGGTCGCGAATGTCAGGAGATCCGCCACATCCCGGGGCAGGATGGCATATGTCGCGAACGTGCAGTACTTGCATATCTCCGCAGAGTCGCACACGGCGCCATAGTTCTCATGCCATATTACCATGCCCACCTTGCCCTTTTCCGTGTACGGGTTGACGCAATCGGGGGTTCCGAACCAACGAATCCCCTCCTCCCTCGTCTTGCTCAGGAGCTCAAAGTTCGGAAGAGCCCGCAGGTGGTCGCCGCCTCTGCTCGCCACGGCCTCGCCGAGAGCGAATCCTTTGCCTGTTCGCACATCAAACGCCGGAAGCTCGAGCCCCTTCACGTGGAGAGCGAACCCTTCGCTCCCGGGAATCTCGGAGGACATCGCCTTGACGCCCTTCGCCAACAGCGCCCCTACGCCGTCGCGACGGGCGATCTTGTGGAGGCACTCGATAACGAAGTCCGCATCGCCCCACTCGTACTCCTCATCGATAAGACCGCGTTGAGAGCACTCCATGAGGAACGCGATGCTCGTGCCTGCGGAGATCGTGTCGATCCCATAGTCGTTGGCGAGCTGATTGGCCTTGAGGATCGCGTCGAGTGAGCCCACGCCCACTCTGCTTCCAAGCGTGACCATTGTCTCGTACTCCGGGCCCATGTTCTCGCATTCGTACGGCCCGCTCGGAACGCGAGCATAGTTCTTGCAGTGGAGTATGCACGAGAAACACGCTTTCGAAGCGAGTTTGTATGTATCTTGGTACACGTGGCTCGAGATCTCATCGTAACGATCAAACAAGCCGAGCTGCGCGTTCTTCGTGGATAGACCCCCGCTCGCCTGGGCGATGTCCACGAGGATGAGCGTTCCGTACTCGGAGAAGTCAGCGTAGGTCGGATCCGCCATGAGCTTCGTGTGACACTCGCGGACCTTCGCCAGGAACCTCTCGTCGTCAGCCACGGGGATGTCTCCTGATCCACGCACCGCGACGGCCTTCAGGTTCTTCGACCCCATCACTGCTCCGACTCCGGTGCGCCCCGCGGCGTTGTGGCCCGCTGCCATGATGTTCGCGTAGGGGACCAGGTTCTCACCCGCCTGGCCTATCGCGATGACCTTGATGTCCTTCCCATGCGTGTCTTCAAGGAGTCTTGTGGTGTCGAACACGCCTCGTCCCCAGAGGTGCGACGCGTCGCGCAGCTCCACATAATCGTCTTCGATGAATAGGTACACGGGACGCTTCGCCTTTCCGCGGATTATCACGGCGTCGTACCCCGCGAAGCGCAGCTCGGGACCAAAATGCCCCCCGGAGTTGGCGTCCCCGAGGAGCCCTGTGAGCGGCGAGCGGCATCCAACGGTGAACCTACCAGACGAGGGGGAGAGCGTTCCGTCGAGCGGACCTGTCGCGATGGTTAGGACGTTCTCGGGGGATAGGGGGTCGACATCAGCACCGACGAGATCATAGAGGACTTTGGACGTGAACCCGCGGCCTCCCAGGTACCCTGACCGCCACTCCTCGGGCACCCTTGACTTGCGCGCGCAGCCGCGAGTGAGATCCACCCAGACGAGCCTTTCCACATGCGACACGCGCCGTCACCTCGCTCTCAGGGCCAGGGCCCCTGTGGTGCAGAACCTCACGCACATGGGGTCACCGTGGCACAAGTCGCAAATGAGCACAGATCCGTCGAATACGCTTATGCCACCGGACGGACACGAAGCGACGCAGTCTCCACATAGGTTGCACGCCGCCTCGTTCACGAATACCTCACCGTCGTCCCACTCGAGCGCCCGCCTCTTGCATGCCGCAGTGCACGGATGCTCCTCGCAGTGGTCGCAAACCCGGATCTCCTCACCGCTCCCTCGCCTGAGAACGTGTATGCGCGCCCGTCTCGGGTTGAACACGCCAAAGTGCCCGATGGAGCAGGCAAGCTCGCAGTTTCTGCACCCAGTGCACTTCGCCGGGTCGAACGACCGGATGTCCATGTCGTTCCCCCCAACCTGGACGCCAACGCCCGCACCTACTTCCATCTCACCGCGCACCTCCCCGCGCGCGACCTACTGCGCTAGTGCCACCGTCATTCGCCCCGAGCCTCGCTGAGGCCCGAGGTCCCCGTCCCGAGCCTGCGCGGAGCGTCTGAGCGCCGAGCCGAACCGGATCGTGCAGGAGCTCCTTGGCGCGCGGCCCGCCGGGCTCGCCCAGGAACCGCCGGTAGATCTCCACCACGACCGGGTTCCGACGAGGGTTTCTTTCTGTGGTCGCCCCATCGATGGCGCGAAGCGCGGCACCCCGCATCTGTGCGAGCATGCAGTCTCCGTCCTCCCGTTCCACCGCAATCGGTTGCCCGCCGCCGCCCACGCACCCGCCAGGGCATGCCATGACTTCCACGAAGTCGTAAGGCCGCTTCCCCGCCGCCACGTCGTCTAGCACGTTCCTCGCCTCGGCCAGGCCCTGGATCACCGCCACACGCAGGATCAGGCGACCCAGGGTCACCGTGGCCGCGATCACACCCGGTCCCGGAAGGCGGCCTATGGCGCTCCCATCTTCGAGCCCCACCTCGAGCTCCACGCCCAGCTCGTCGGCAAGCGCCCTGAGCGCCGCTTCCGCGACGCCTCCAGTCGCGCCGAATATCGTCCCCGCTCCGCTTGCGCTTCCCAGCGGTGCATCGAACCCGCTTTCCTCCAGCGACTCCACGTCCATCTCCGCCGCTTGGATCAAGCGGACCAGCTCGCGCGTGGTGAGGACCGAATCGACGTCGCGTAGCACGCCTCGCGCGCTTCGCTCCGTCATAGCCTCGAACTTCTTCGCGGTGCATGGCATCAGCGACACGACGTGCACGTCCTCTGGGGCCGCGCCGTCCGTCTCTTGCAGCACGGTCTTGGCGACGGCGCCAGTCATCATGTGAGGCGACTTGCACGTCGAAAGGTGCGAGACCAGGCTCGGATACTCGTTCTCCACGAACTTCACCCACGCCGGACAGCACGACGTGAACATGGGAACCTTCCCCCCGGTCTCGAGGCGTTGCCTGAGCTCATGCGCCTCCTCGACCGCGGTGAGGTCCGCCCCTAATGCCGTATCGAACACCTTGTCAAAACCCAGCTTCCGGAGAACGGCAACCATTAGCCCGGTCGACACCGTTCCCGCGGGCTTGCCCCATGCCTCGGCGATCGTCGCCCTGAGTGCGGGCGCCGTCTGGGCCACCGTGACGACACGGTGGTTCGCAAGCCAGCGCCTCACTCGCACTAGCTGGGATTTCTCGGCAAGAGCCCCGGTGGGACACACCGCGACGCATTGCCCGCACTCTACGCACGTGGTGTCGCACGCCATGTCCTCAAACGCCAGCGCGCGGCACTCCACCCAATCCTCACCGAGGATCGCCCGAGGCCCGGCTCGCTCGACTGCGCTCCTGGCGCCATCGACTTCGGTGGCCAGGGAGGGGTACGGAGTCGCGCCGTGCATCTTCATGCACGCGGCGACGCACCTTCCGCACATCACGCACTTGTTGGGGTCGCGCACTATCGCGAGGCTCGTTCTGTCCACCGCAAGTCTGCGTCGCGTCACCGCGAGCCTTCGCGTTCGCACCCCGAGTTCGTCGCCGAGCCTCTTGAGCTCGCAGTACGCCCTCCTCTCGCACACGAGGCATTCCCTGGGATGCTGAGCAAAGAGGAACGACACCACCTCGCGACGCCTCGCCGTCACCTTCGCGCTCGCCGTGTGAATGACCATCCCCGGCTCCACGACATGGTCGCACGCGGTCACGAGATCCTCCCTGCCCTCCACTTCGACCACGCATACTCCGCACGCTCGCGCCCAGCTCCGCCCCAACCACGGATGGTAACACAGCGCCGGGACCCGCGTCCCCGCGTGCCTAGCCGCATCCAGGATGGTCGTCCCTTCGGGAACCCAGCACGAATGACCGTCCACCACGACTTCCGGCATCTCTCTCACCTCCCGTCCCCCATGCTCCCCTTGTCGTCTTGCCGCTCCCACCTAGTCCTGACCGTACCTCGAGGATACATGCGACCTCACGTGGGCCCCGTGAGAGCGGGCTCCTCTTTGCACGTAGCCGCCACCACAGCAAGGAGGCCGTCCCGACCCGTCGGGAGCGCCGGGATCGAACGAACGAACGACCACCAGACGCCCCCCTCATAGCCAGGTCGGTTGCGGCCTCCTGGTAGAAACGCCTGAACCCAAGATTATCAGGTCTATATGAGAGCAGGCCTTCACCGGAATGTAGTTGCTCTGTTACGAATATTCGGCGTAGTCCGCAGCACTCCTCCTATTGACGAGGGCCGTTGTCGCGAGCTCCGGGGCGCCGCCTGTCGGCGCCGCGCACCCGCAGCCTGCTGGCGGCGCCTCATCCGCGGCTCATCCGCGGGCGGCGCGGATCATCGCGTCGAGCTCCGACACGATCTCGCGCTGCGCTATCCAGTACTCCTGGCTCCTCTGGGCGTTGAGCTCCTCGACCGTCTTCCCCTGTTGCTCGACCCACGTGTAGTACTTGAGGTTGTGCCAGCGCTTTCTGTTCTCCACCGTGCCTTCGACGATGTGGTCCAGTTTAGCGGAAAGGAATATGGCCTCGTGCCTGCTCGCCGCCTTCACGCGGTCCATCGCGCCGCACCTTTCGGACAGTGCCTTCATGACCGATCTGTACCTGTCGATGGCGTCGGTTGCGACGGTGACTATGTTGTCGTCAGGGCCGAATTCGTAGAACTTCGCCGTCTTGATGGCGCCGAGGAGGTTGCACACCCCCGAGATGCCGATGATGCTCGATAGTTTCTCAGCTGCCTCCTCATCGATTCCCAGCTCACCAGCGAGGTACTCGAGTCCGACGGGGTCTGTCAGCAGCTGGAGGCCTTTCTTGCATTCCAAATCGTCTATGCACATCATGGCGTCCATGTTGTTCACGTTGTGTATCCATGTGACGTGCTTGTCGCCGATGCCCTGGATGTCGTGAGCGCCGTATCCGTTGTAAGACAACGTCGGGCATTGGACCGGCTCGAGGCCGACGATGCGCGTCTCATAGAACACCTCCTTGAGGCGGTCCCCGGCGGCGATCGTTCCCGCGGATCCCATTGCAGACACGAACGCAGCCGTCCTTCCGTTCCCCACGCCCTTTTGCGCAAGCTCCCCCACGACCTCGACAATGGTGTTGCCGGTCACGTAGTAGTGGAACCTGTAGTTGCCCATCTCCTCGAACTGGTTCAGGACGCGCACGCGTGCGGGGTCGGCCTTGGCCAACTCCTTGCACTTGTCGTAGATCTCCTTGACGTTGCTCTCGCATCCCGGGGTCGCGATGGCCCGCGCGCCGTAACGCGCTATCCGTTCGAACCTCTCGGAGCTCATCTGCTCTGGAAGGATGACCAGCGAATCGTATCCCATCCTCGGTCCGACCCAAGCCCCCCCGATTCCGTAGTTCCCCGTAGACGGCCAGACAAGGGTGTGCTCTCCGGGGCGGATCTCCCCGCGAAGCTGCTTCTCGACGGCCACGGAGTAGGTCGCTCCCACTTTGTGGCTGCCGGTGGGGAAGTCCTTGCCGTACAGCATGATGACGTTGGGCTCTACCCCGGTCAGCTCTTTCGGCACGACGAAGTACCTCACCGTGTTGTCGGGACCTTTCCAAGTGATGTTGTACAGGTTGACGGGATCGAGCTCGTCCACACCGAGCGCCTTGACTGCACGCTCCCTCACTCGAGGGTCCACGATCTCCGGGTGAAGCATCTCCTCGAAGGTAGGACCGTAAACCAGCTCACGTGCCATAGGCATCTCACCTTTCCCTCAGAACCTCTCCCATACCTTCCTCGCAAGCTCGCGCGAGCGCGCCACGATCCTCTCCTCGTCCAATCCAGTCAGCTTTCTACCGCGCATCAGGACCCGCCCTGCCACGATCGTCGTATCCACGAGGCCGCCGCTCATGCCGAACAAGACGTGACTATAGTAGTTGCGCGAGTCGAGCGGCGTCGGAGGACGGTAGTCCACGATTATGGCGTCCCCCGCGGCCCCTGCTTCGAATGTGCCCACCTCCAGCCCGAAAACGCGCCGGGCTATCTCCCTGTTGTTCGCGAATGCCATGGCGGGCACCTCGGCCCAGGCGGCGCTGGGATTCCCCTCCGCCAGCTTGTGGAGCACGTTCGCTACCTTGACCGACTCGAACATGTCGGCGGTGTACCCATCGGTGCCGAGCCCGACCCTCACGCCCTTGCCCATCATGCGTGCGACCGGCGCCACCCCGACGGCGTTCCCCATGTTCGACTCGGGATTGTGCACCACGTTGACGCCGCGCTCCCTCAAGATGTCCATCTCTCTCTCGTTTACGTGGACGCAGTGAGCCGCGATGGTTTTCGGCCCGAGTATCCCGAACGCGTCGAGCCGCTCCACGACGCGCTTCCCCGACTTTGCCAAGGCGTCCTCCACGTCCTCCGGACCTTCGGCCACATGCACGTGGAACCCCACGTCAAGTCCCTCGGCGGCTTCGCGGCACTTCGCAAGCGTGGCGTCAGACAGCGTCATCTGGGCATGCAGGCCGAACGAGGCCGCGAGACGCCCATCTCGTTCACCACGGCACCTCCGGATGAACCTCGCATTCTCACGGATGCCCTGGTCAGCGATGTCCTCGCCGTCCCTGTCGGAGACCTCGTACGAAAGGCAGGCTCTTATGCCCGCCTCTTCGACGGCTCGCGCTACCTCGTCGAGGATGCCTGGAACCGCCATGGGGCTCGCGTGGTGGTCCAGGATGGTCGTAGTGCCGCAGCGAACGCAGTCCATGAGAGGAACAAGCGCGCTCACGTACACATCCTCCGGTCCTAGGGCCTTGTCCAGCCTCCACCACAAGCGTTCCAGGATCTGCATGAAAGTGCGCGGCGGTGCGTCCTTCAGCGCCATACCCCGCGCGAACGTGCTGTACAGGTGCATGTGGCCGTTTATCATGCCGGGCATGATCACCCTGCCTCCGGCGTCCACAAACTCGCAGCCCGGATAGTGTTCCCGTATCTCGCTCGTCACTCCCACCTCGCGGATGACGCCGTCCTCGATGGCGATCGCCCCGTCGTCGAGGACCCGTCCTCCGCTGTCAAGGGTGATCAGAAAGCCTCCTCCGATCACGATCATCGCAGCCCCTCCTCGTGCCGCCTTCAGCTCTCGTGCCCTTCCCCGGTTCCCCGGAGCTTCCCGAGACCCGTCAGACGACGTCGCGCTACTTGTGTCTATGCTCGTCAGAAGATCCCCCGAGGTCTTCGGTGACTGCGGGCCCAGATGACTCGAGACGCGAGCGGTCGAAACGCTCTTGGCTCATCCGTCTTGCCGCGTCCTCGATTGCAGAGATTATCTGATGATACCCCGTGCACCGGCAGAGGTTTCCCGAGATCGCGCGGGCGATCTCCTCCCTAGTGGGATGGGGATTCTCGCGGATGAGTGCCGCGGCGGACATGAGCATGCCGGGTGTGCAGAACCCGCACTGCACCGCGGTGTGTTCGATGAACGCCTCCTGCAAGGGATGGAGCCTCCCGTCCTTCGCGAGTCCCTCCACCGTCTCGACCTCTCGCCCTTCCGCCTGCATCGCCGGAACGAGGCAGGAGTTCACCGCCCTTCCGTCCAGAAGCACTGTGCACGCTCCGCATTCTCCGATGCCGCACCCTTCCTTGGCGCCCGTGAGCCTAAGACCCTCCCGCAGAACGTCGATGAGCCTGTCGCCAGCCGAGACCTCGACTTCGACCATGTTGCCGTTGACCTTGAATGACATCGTGGCTTTGGCTCCCGGCTCGAGCTGCTTCATTCCGCGTCCACCCCCAAAGCCTTCCACAGCGCCCGCCTGGTGATCGCCTCAAAGGCTGGCTCTTTGTATTCCGTGGACCAGCGCACACCGGTTCTCCTCACCATCTCCTCGGCCGCCTCCCGCGCCGCCGCGGCCACAACTCGCTCGTCGGGGAGCCTATCGAGAAGGATCGCCTCGGCTGAGGGCAGCCGCGCCGGCATGGGAAGGCATGCCCCCGGGGCTATCGCCGCCCTCTCCACACGCCCGGCGCGGTCGCGCTCGATGACCGCTGCGCAGCTCATGCGAGCGATGGCCAACGCCTCCCGCCTCCCCAGCTTCACGAAGGCGCACCCACAGGCCGGAGGGAGCGCGTCGAAATACACCTCCGTCAGTATCTCTCCCGGCAGCGCACGATTCTCATAGGGCTCGCCGAACAGGTCGGTGATTGGGATGTCGCGCGTACCGCTGACATCGGAAAGCCTCGCCCTGGCCGAGAGGGCCACGAGGGCTGGTATCGTGTCCGCGGCAGGCGAGGCGTTCATGACGTTCCCGCCGATCGTGCCTCGCGCGCGAATCTGCGGCGATCCCACGCTGGCGCATGCTTCGGCGAGAAGGGGAGCGCCCTTCTGAATGATGGGACTCCGTGCGATCTCTACATGTGTCGTGAGCGCCCCGATCCTGATGACGCCGCAGTCGCTCGTTACGCCTGAAAGCCCGGGGATTCTCGAGATGTCGACCAGCCAGTGCGGATCATCGTCCGGTCCACGCCAGCCACGCCGCCTCAGCCGGACGAGTACGTCGGTGCCCCCTGCGACGACCTCGGCTCGCCCCGCGTGCTCTCGCAGGAACGCGCTGGCTTCCGTCAAGGTATCCGGCACCGCGTAACCCAATCGCGCGGTTGTCATCTTCTTTCACTTCCTCTTTCTCCCCGGCCAGACTTGAGCGACCGACCCAGGAGGACTCTCTCGAGGTCCAACGGAAGCTCGCGGATCCTCCTCCCGCTTGCGTGGTAGACCGCGTTCGCTATGGCCGGTGCGAGGAGCTCGCATGTGGGTTCACCTATGGTCTTGGCCCCGTATGGTCCGTAAGAGTCCGGATTCTCGACCACTATCGGGACTACCTCAGGCATGTCCATGGACGTGGCGATGAGGTATTCGTCGAAATTGCTCGTCCTCGTGACGCCCCTTGCCATCTCGACCTCCTCGAGCAAGCCGTACCCCAGTCCCATCGCCACGCCCCCGTATATCTGGCCTTCCACCGTCGCGGGGTTTATGGCCCTGCCTACATCGTGGGCAGCGGCAACCTTCAGCACTTTGACCTTGCCCGTCTCGGTGTCCACCTCCACCTCAACGGCCTGGCACCCGTATACGTAGGTGAAGTACGCCCTTCCCTGACCGCGCTCTTCGTTCCACCAGACCTTCGGGCCCTTGTACCATCCAAACGCGGCCATGAGCTCGCCCCGGTCGTACGCGGCCTTCGCAACGTGGCTGAAGCTCACGTTTCGCGCCGGATCGTCTTCCGCGAATATCCTCCCCTCGGAGGCAACTAGCGCCTCGGATGACGTGCCGAGCAGCTCTCCGGCAACCGCCAGGAGCGTATGCCGGACCTTCCGGGCCGCGTCGCGCACGGCGTTCCCACCCATGGTGGTGCTCCGCGACGCGACCGTGGGCCCCCCGTCGGGGATGAGAGAGGTGTCGGTATCAACGAACACTATCGATTCGAGGTTGCACCCGAGCTCCTCCGCTGCGATCTGGCTGAATATCGTGCGAAGCCCTTGACCGTTTTCCGCAAGGCCGGCGTACACGTATACGCTGCCGTCCTGCTGCACGGAGACGATGGCGCCCGTGGCGTCCACGCCTTCACCGCCGAGGCTTACGCCGCGGTAACTCGCAGCAAGCCCGACGCCACGTACAGTTCTCGTTCCCGCCTCGCGCGCCGCACCAGCGCGGGACGTCCTCTTCTCACGGTACCCGATGGCGTCCGCAGCCTTCCGGATTACCTCCGCGAGGCTCACCACGTGATCGTCAAGAGCCTGCCCGGTCGCTGTGACAGACCCCTGCCGAAACCCGTTCTTGAGCCGAAGGTCCAGAGGATCCATGCCCAGCTCCGCAGCGAGCTCGTCCATGAGCGACTCGTGGGCGAAAGTGATCTGCGGGCTTCCGAATCCCCTCATGGCTCCGGTGTATGTGTTGTTCGTGTACACGCCGTACACGTCGGTCTTCACGTTCGGAACCTCGTAAGGCCCCGTCGCCTGGACGACCGAACGCCACGTCACGAACGGCGTCATGGAGGCGTATGCCCCCGCGTCTGCCGTGATGCTGATCTCCATCGCCCGCAGCTCGCCATCTCTTGTGGCTCCCGCCTTGTACCTGAGCACGTAAGGGTGCCTCTTGTACCCTTCCATGATCGATTCTTCGCGGCTGTTCACCATCTTCACAGGCCGCCTCGTCTTGAGCGCCGCCAGCGCAACCCTCGCGCACATGCAGGACATGGTGTCGTCCTTTCCCCCGAACGATCCTCCCATCGCGCACTGCACGATGCGCACCTTGTTGAGACTGACGCCCAGGACCTCCGCTACCACGCGCCTCGCGGTGAACGGATTCTGCACAGACCCGTACACCGTGACCGACCCCTCGTTCGGGTTGGGCACCGCCACCGCCGCTTCGGGTTCGATGTATGCGTGCTCGATGAACTGGGTGCGGTATTCGTGCTCGATCACGATGTCGGACGCGGCAAAGCCCGCGTCCACGTCGCCCTTGCGGACCTTGTGATGGTTGACGATGTTGCCGGGCGTATCATCGTGCAGGACGGGCGCACTCTCCGCCATGGCTTCCTCAGGGGAAAACACAGCAGGGAGTTCCTCGTAGTCCACCCGCACGAGCCCGAGCGCCATCTCGGCCGCGTCGACGGTATCGGCCACGACAACCGCCACGCCATCGCCCAGGTAGCGCGTCTTGTCGAAGGCGAGCACAGGCATGTCGCGCCGCACGGGCCCGAACGTCTTGGCTCCCGGAATGTCCTCGTGAGTGAGGACAGTGACTACTCCCGGGACCTTCAAAGCTTCCCTTGCGTCTATCCGCACCAGCCTCGCATGCGGGAACTTCGCTCTCAATACCTTCGCATGGAGCATCCCATCGAAGTACAGGTCGGCCCCAAACTTGGCCCTCCCGGTGACCTTCTCAACGGCGTCCACGCGCCTCGCACGGCGGTGCACAACGCAAAATCCGTTCTCGCGGCCGCCGTCGGCGGTTTCATCTCGAGCCATCGTCACGCCTAGCAGGCCTCCTTTCCGACGCCGTGCTTGATCATCCACTCAACCGACCACGACGGTCGCCGCTCTTTCCCCGGCTTCCAGGGCGTGCTTCTTGAGAGCCGTGTACACCCTCTCCGGGGTTGCCGGTATGTGTGTCACCCATATGCCGGTCGCATCGTGGATGGCGTTGGTTATGGCGGGGGTGATGGGCACGCACACCGCCTCGCCTATCCCCTTCGCTCCGAAAGGACCCGACGGCTCTGGCTCCTCAACTATCACTGTCTCTATGTCAGGCGCGTCCATGGACGTGGGTATTATGTACGTGGAGAAGTTCGGTGTCTTGGTGATCCCCCGTTCGATGATGGTGTCCTCCATGAGGGCGTATCCCATTCCCATGACCACGCCGCCCTCCGACTGCGCCTCAATGCCAGCTGGGTTTATTGCCTTACCCGGGTTGGGAATGGACACGGCCCGAAGGACCTCGACTTCCCCGGTGAGCGTATTCACCTCAACGAGGGCGAGCTGGGTGATGTATGAGTAGATCAAATGTGGAAGGCCGAAATACCCTTCCAGGCCCCGATCTGCCACCGGCCAGATGAAGTGCCCATCAGCCCTCACCTTCTTGCCCTGGCCTTCGGCCATGCGGGCGATCTCGCTGAACGACAGTCGCCCGCGCCCGCCGGAGGACACGGCGTCCCGGTCCGAACACGAGCTCGCTTCCACGCCTCCCGGCCCGAAAGCGATGGCGTCCTTGGGTACTCGCAGCGCCTCCGAAGCAATGTCCGCCAGCTGGTCACGTATCTTGGCGGCCGCGCATCGGATCGCGTTGCCGCCGGTGTACACCGATCGCGACGCCGTCGACGTGCCACAGTCCAGAGTGTGCCTTGAGTCCCCCGAAACGACTACGATATCCTCCAGAGAGCAGCCCAGGCTGTCCGCGGCCATCTGGGCGAAGGCCGTGGTATTGCCCTGACCTATCTCGGGACAGCTCACTCCCACGGCGAACCGCCCATCGGACAGCAGATCGATGGTGGCGGCCCCGTAGTCCGGCAACCCGACTCCGAGCCCGCACCCATGAAGCTCCGTGGCCAACCCGACGCCCCGTCTCTTGTAGGGCGCGGAAGGTCGCGCCTTCAGCTCCTCGCGACGTTTCCATAGCTCACACTGTGACGCGGCCCCGAGGGTGGCCAGAGCCCCCACAGACGCCGTCATGGTGTGGCCAAGCGCCGCCACGTCTCCGCGGCGGACTGCGTTCTTGCGCCGGAACTCGATCTTGTCCATGCCGAGCCGCTCGGCTATCATATCGACCTGGGTCTCCAAGGCGAAGGTGACTTGGTTCGCGCCGAAACCCCGGAACGCGCCGGCCAAGCCGTTATTGGTGTAAACGCAGAACCCCTCGAGCCTCACGTTGGGAACGCGGTAAGGCCCGCACGAATGCTCGATGGCAAGATTGACCACCGGACCTCCCAGGGACGCGTACGCCCCCGTGTCTGCGACCACCCGGACCTCGTTGGCAAGGAGCGTCCCGTCAGCCGCCGCCGCGGTCTTCATGCGGATCTTCATGGGATGGCGCTTCATGCCGGCGACCACCGATTCCTCGCGGGAAAGCACGATCTTCACGGGACGGCCGGTGCGAAGGGCAAGGAGAGCGAGGTAGATCTGAACGGTTATCTCATCCTTTCCCCCGAACGCGCCGCCCGCCGGGGTCGATACGACGTGGATCTTCTTGGGGTTCATCCCGAGGGCGCGGGCTATCTGGAGCTGGTCCCTGAACGGATGTTGGCTTCCGCACCAAACCGTGATGTCACCATGCTCATCCATCGCGGCGACCCCGCTCTCGGTCTCCATGAAAGCGTGCATCTGCCGGGGAGTGTAGTACGTGTTCTCCACCACCACCTCCGCCTCACGGAATGCGGTGTCCACGTCCCCTCTTTCCACCTTGATGCGATGGTGGACGTTCCCTCCGTCATGCACTTTGGGCGACGATTCGAGCATCGCGTCCTCCGGGTCCTCAACCACCGGTAAGGGCTCGTACTCAACGCTGATGGCGCCTAGGGCCTCTCTCGCCTTCTCTTTGGAGACAGCGGCGACGAGAGCTATCGCGTCCCCCATGTAACGGACCTTGTCGGAACAAAGCACGGGCTGGTCCGGAATGACGATTCCGAAGCCGTTCAGACCGGGCACGTCCCTGTGGGTCATCACGGTGACCACGCCTTCCATGGCTTCGGCCTTTGACGTGTCTATCCCTCTTATCAGAGCATGAGGATGCTCACTCCGAAGCACAGCTCCCCAAAGCATGTCGGGAAACGACAGGTCGGACATGAACTTGAGCTTGCCAGTGACCTTGTCGAACGCGTCAATGCGGCTGACCCGGGCACCCACCCACTTCGGCTCGTTCACACGCGTCCCTCCTCGCAGAGCTCGGCATTCCCGTCCGTCGGCGCCCCGCTTTTTCACGACAACGCCCGTGTGGTCACCCGCCCCCCACCGGCGTGAGGATGTGCACAGCCGCGCCGTCGCTGAGCGGGGTTGCTTCATCTGCCCGCATCCCGTTCACGAGCACGATGATGTACACCCTATCTTCTATCCTCAGGCGATCCAGTAGGTCGCCAAGCGTGGCACCCTCCTTGAGCTCCAGCTCGAACTTGTCTCTCTCCGCGTACCTGCGCATGGTGCCGAACAGAACGACGTTCACTTTCATGCCTGCCGAACCTCCCCGGCGCCGTCTCGATCGACCAGCAGTCCCAGCAAACCCTCGTATAGCAGGTTGCAAGCCATCTCGCGCCGGTACGCCTGCGAGCCCCTGACATCGGTGATCGGCACGACGTCGCGGAATGCGAGACCCGAGACGTATCTCGCCTCCTCAGCGTTCAGCCTTCTCCCGCGCAGGGCGTTCTCCGCCGTACGAGCCCTCACGACGGTCGGAGCCACGGATCCGAAGGCGACACGCACCTCATCGAACACTCCGGGGCCAAGGCGCCGGGCGACGAAAGCCGCGTTCACGACGGATATGGCCATCGCCT
The DNA here is from genome assembly GCA_024653485.1 of Bacillota bacterium. Lineage (NCBI taxonomy): Bacteria > Bacillati > Bacillota > Bacillota bacterium. Next base: position 120,803 of record JANLFY010000009.1, read on the forward strand.
TCCTCTGTCCCAGCTTGCGGAAGAACGAGACGTGTCGCGGCCCGAGAGCCCGAAACTTAACCCCGAGGACCAACTCGTCAGGACGGAGATAAGACCTCTTCGGTCCCACGAAGAACGACTCGACGTCCACCGTGCGAGTTCCTCGGGGACCCCTCACTTCCACGGATGCCTCCAAACAGAACAGCGGTGGTATCACATCCCCCGCCGGGGAGGCGGTGCAGATGTTCCCTCCGATCGTCCCCCTCGCCCTTATCTGGGGAGAGCCGACGCACGCGCACGCCTCGGCGAGAAGCGGAGCGGCCGTCCTCACCACGCGGGACGCCGCGATGGCTTCATGGGTCGTGAGTGCGCCTATCCACACCACGTCGCCTTCGGCGACGCTTCCAGGCTCGTCCTCGCCCGCTGCCAGCACCCCTGTCTCCCCTTCGACTCGCACCCCCTCGAGCTCCCCCAGCCGACTGATGTCGACGATGACCGCGGGGACGCGCTTTCCCTCCTTGAGCTCGACCACGAGGTCGGTTCCGCCCGCCATTACGCGCGCCTCCGGCCCCCAACTCGCGAGGGCTTCCACGGCTTCGTCCAGACTCTTGGGGACCACGACCCCTACCGGCATTGCGCCAAATGGCTTCACACCGCTCCCACCTTTGGTTCGAGCCGTATACGCCCGTACACCGGGCAGACCGTGGCGCACATCCCGCAGCCCTTGCACTTCTTCTCGTCCACCACGGGCAGACGATCCTCACCGAGCTCGATCGCTTGATGCCCCCCGTCCCTGCAGGCGACGTAGCAGATATCATCCTTGACGCAGGTCTTGTGATCGATGGTCGCAACCACCTTGTGCAGGCGGGAGAGCCGAGAGTGTTCGACGATGTACGGGAGGGACTTCCCGACGAGCTCACGGACGGAGTTCATGCCTTTCTCCTCGAGGAACACATCCAGCCCATCGATGAGGTCCTCGATGATCCTGAATCCGTGGCGCATCACGGCCGTGCAGAGCTGGATGTTCGTCGCGCCAACCAGGAGGAACTCCGCGGCATCGCTCCACGTGCTTATTCCACCGGCCGCGGCGATGGGGATGTCCACGGCCTTCGCGATCTCCGCGACGCACCGGAGGGCCACAGGCTTTATCGCCGGCCCCGAGTACCCGCCGAACGCGGAATACCCGCCCACGTTCGGGTATGGAATGAAGGTATCTAGGTCTATGCCTATGAGGCTCTTGAGGGTGTTGATGGCACACACGCCGTCTGCCCCCGCTCTCTTCACGGCGCGCGCCGCCTCGGTGATATCGGCTATCTGCGGTGTCAGCTTGATGATGACCGGGACGCGCCGGGCGGCCTCCTTGACCCAGCGCGCGGTACGCTCAGTGAGCTCGGGGTCTTGTCCGATCGTCGAGCCCATCCCCCGCTCGGGCATGCCGTGGGGACACGAGAAACTGCATTCGATGAGGTCCACTCCCGCGGCCTCCAGCCTTCGCACGAGCTCCTGCCAGTCCTCCTTCTTCGCCCCCATGATGCTCGCCCCGACCACTCTGTCCGGGTACTCTTTCTTGAGTGCCCTTACGTCCTGTTCGACTTCGTCTATGTGACGCTCGGAGATGAGGTCGATGTTCTCGAGGCCCATCAGCTTCTTGTCTTCGTAGTCGATCCCCGCCATCATCGGGTACACGAGCTCAACGACCTCGGTCTCGACAGAAGTCGTCTTGAGGATCGCGCCGCCCCAGCCCGCCTCGAACGCTCTGGCGACCATCTCCGCGTTGTCTGTAGGCGGCGCAGCCGCGAGTGTGAAGGGATTAGGGAACTTCACTCCGCAGAACTCGATGGATAAGTCCGCCATCTCCGGTCCCTCCTGCAGGCAAGAATGCGTGCTTTCCGCTCCTCACGGCCGTCCGCCGCCCTGGCGAGGATGGAGGCTGGAGGGCTCGGGCCACCCACGTTTTTTCCCCAAGGTCTCTTGGGGATACGAGCTCGTGCCCGGCCGCGGATCCCGCTACGGCGCTAGGACGACCCTGCATCGCTTCCAACTTCGGTTGGGAATGTATGCGTCAGGATCAAGGGATACTGCCATCACCGGATGCCTCGTGCAGATCACGTGAACCTGGTCGCGCCCGGTGAGCGTGACTCTCTCTCGCGTCTTACGTTCACCGCCGTCGAGGAGCACATCTGCCTGAACGGGCCCGACCGCATCGCCCGAATTGATCAAGGCGAACTTCGTCACGAAGCCGCCCCCGGGTCTCGGAGAACAGCGCGCGTTTCGGATCTCGTAGGCGAAACTCGAGGTCGTGCCGAGCCACTCCTTCATCAAGCTCTCGACCGGTTTGCCCGACACTCTCTGTGCGACCTTGACGAACTCCGCAAGCCCGGACGGCTTCGCGCGGTACAGTGATACATGCAGCCTGAGCGTCTCGAAGAACGCCTCATCCCCCAGAAAGTGGTGGACCATCCTGAGCCCCAGGGCCGCCCGGATACACACATGCCTGGGCGCGTCCAGCACCTTGCTCCTCGCCCATGAGAGAACGCTCTCCTCACCGCCTGGGCCGATGGCACAATCCGCGTGGTACCTATCGATCTCCTCGTGGACGAGCGCGGCTCTCGCCTCATCCCCGAGAACGCGTCCCACGACCTCGTACGCCATCAACCGAGCTAGCGCTTCGTGGAACCAAGTATCGCGGAACCCCACCGATATCGGGCTGCCCCACCAGATGTGAGCGGTCTCGTGAGCGAGAGCCGCCACAAGACGCACTGTGGGCTCCTCCCCCGGATACCTGCGCCTCAGTACCGCTGTGAACCGCCTGGCCTCTGGCTCACCGAGAATCGAGGCGTAGGCGTCGATGACCCGGCAGAAGAGCTCCATCGCGCGCAAGCCTCCGTCCTTGAGACTAGGCCCTAGATAGAGGTCAAGCTGCACGCCTCTGTGGACCCTGCGCTCCAAGGTGAACCTGCCCGCCGCAAGCGCGAGGCCAGAAAGAGGATCCCTTACTTCCCACACGTAGACAGCCTGATCATCCGTCTGGGACGATAGCACCAGGTCTCCGTCCACGACCGCGGTATTCCCGGGAAACGTCGCGCACGACACCCTCGCGGTGAACGAGTCGAACCCAGCCCCCACGGGGTACCACGCCGACCTGCGCGAAAGGCGCAGCCCGCCCTCGTCGACGTGCGTCCACCTGCCTCCCACCGGCCGCCCAGCGTACACGAAAGTGATCCGCGCTTCACGTCCTTCGTCGAAAGGCTCCGGCAGATTGACCCATACGGCCTTGAGTCCGGGTGCGTCAGCAAGTTCAGTCTCCCGCGTCTCCAACCGCTCGCCGTCCATGACCACGGCCCGCACGGCGAGCCCGCTGTTCAATACGAAACAGTGCCTCGTTGCACCTGATACAAGAACCTTCAGTGCTACGATGGCTGTGGCCTCGATCTTCCCTAGTTCGACATCGGTCCGCACAGAGATGTCGTAGCGCGTGACCGTAGCCTCGTCGCCCGCGCGAGCGACCGAGGAGAAGAGATGAGCCCTTTTCTGTCTGGCCACCCAGCCCACGCCCATCGCCTGGTTCTCACCTCCATGTGTTCGAGTGACATGGGACGCTCACTGAAGGTACGCGTGGATGGCCCGGGCTGCCTTCCTCCCTTCCGCGACAGCCTTCACGACAGTGGCGCCGCCATCTACCGCATCCCCGCCCGCGAACACACCTTCGATGGGCGTCATCATGGTGCTCTGATCCACCGGGATGAGCCCGGCCACGAAGGCAGCCGCGCCGGAGGCGACGAGCCCGCCGCCACCGAAGAGCTCAACGAGCTCCGGCCTGGGCGCCTGGCCCACAGCCACTATGACGGTACGTACCTCGATCATATGCTCGGTCCCGGGAATCATTTCAGGCCGTTTCCGACCACCGGCATCCGGCTCTCCCAGGCGAGTGCGCACACACTCTACCGCCGCGAGGCGCCCTCCATCACCGACGAACCTCACGGGGGCTGTGAGGAACTCGAACCTTACCCCTTCCGCCAAGGCGAATTCGTATTCCCTTCTCCATGCCGGCAATTCCTCGCGAGACCGTCGGTACACCACCACGACCTCTGAGGCGCCGCAGCGAAGCGCGGAACAGGCCGCATCCATCGCCACGTTTCCGCCACCGATCACAACCACCCTTCCCTCGAGGCGAGCGCAGGCGCCCGTTGCGACGCTCCTCAGAAACTCCCCGGCCTTGAGGACCCCATGAAGACCCTCTCCCGGGATCCCTAGCGAAGACACTTCTCCCAGGCCAGGCGCGAGGAAGACAGCGTCACACGACCTGCGGATCGCTGCCATCGACACGTCCCTGCCAACCCAGACCCCTTTGCTTACCTCGAGGCCGGGCGATGCGAGCACGGCGTCGACCTCAGTCTTCGCCACGGCAAGCGGCAGCCGGTAACGCGGTATTCCGTGGACGAGCAGCCCGCCGAGATTCTCCTCGCCCTCGTACAGCGTCACGGCATGCCCCAGCCTTACAAGCTCGTGAGCGCAAGCGAGCCCGGCCGGACCCGAGCCAACGACCGCGACCCTCTTGCCCGTGGGCGCGGCGGCGTGTGGCAGCTTGATCCCCCTCTTCGCCTCCTCGTCCGCCGCGAATCTCTGCAACGCCGCGATGGCGATCGGCTCCGAAAGGTTCGTGCTGGAACACCTTTTCTCGCAGAGCTCTTCCGCCGGGCAGACCCTTGCACAAACCCCTGCGAAGACGTTGGTCTCGCGTATTAGCCGCGCCGCACCGATGAAGTTCTTCGTCTTGAGCCTCCGAATGAACCCCGGAACGTCTACCCCGGCGGGACACCCCGAGACGCACGGCGCGTCATGACAGAAGAGACACCTTGAAGCCTCGGCAAGCACCTCGTGGAGTGCTAATCCTCGCTCCACTTCGTCGAATCCGGCCCTCCGTTCGTCGAGCGGAAGCTCATGCATCCTGGGCCTCGCGCCCATCGTGACGTCTACCTCCCCTTCGGCATTGGCTCGCTGCCGCGCTCGACCAAGAACCCGCAAGCTCTCTCACTCGCGTTTGTTCTTGACGTCGATCATCTCCGCCACAATTGCTACGGCGATCTCCTGAGCGGTCCGGGCGCTGATGTCGAGACCTATGGGCGCGTGCACGAACGCCACGTCTTCTTGGGAAAACCCCTCTTTGAGCAGCGCCTCGAACGTCGCGCGCACTTTCGATCTACTCCCAATCATCCCGACGTAAGCAGGACGTGGCCTGCGTCTCAAGCACTCGGCAAGGACCTCCCGATCGTGGGCGTGGCCTCGGGTCACGATCACCACGTACGTCCGGGCGTCCATGGGGACCTTTCGCGCCGCTTCACCGAGGTCCGAGACGACCACGTCGTCCGCCACGAGCCTCTCCCTATCCGCGAACTCCGGCCGGTCGTCCACGACCACCGCGCTGAACCCGGCCACGGTCGCGATGTGAGCCACGGCCGCGCCCACGTGCCCCGCGCCGAATACCACCGCCCTTGGCCTGGGCGCTATCGGCTCGATGTAAACCGTTGCGGTGCCGCCGCAGATCATGCCCAGACTGTCCTGGGTACCCGGCGCGAGCTCCACCTCGACGAGCCTCGGTCTGCCTTCGGCCAAGGCGTCAAGCGCTTCGCGGATGATCCGGGCCTCAAGGGCCCCCCCGCCGACCGTGCCGAAAGTCGCTCCGTCAGCGAAAACCAGCATCTTGAACCCTGGCAGGCCAGGGGACGACGCCTGGGTCGCGATCACTGTTGCCAGCGCGGCGCTCCCGCCTTCGTCGATGAGGGCTGCTATCGCCTTGTAAATAGCCACGGAATCAGCAAGCCGCGACCCACCGGTTACGGGTCGGCGAGGCGAAGATGCGACGACATAGCCGGAGGGCGACCCGGACGGAGACTCACACCTCGCATCTGGCCTAGATCCCACTCCACTCTCGCGCTCCGTGTTCATGGCAAGTCAGTCCTTTCTCGCTTTCCTCCACAACGCCGATAAGGGCTTCCAAGGCAAGTCCCTTCCGCGGCAAGTCGCTTCCGCGAATCGTCTCTATCCCCTCATCGTCTGCAGAGCCCGTTCGTAGTCTTCGGCTGTATCCAGGTCTTGCACCATCCCCGGCCTGTCGCACTCCACCCGGAGGACCCGGCCCTCGTGGCGCGCGACAAGGTCTCGCAGTCCGTGCCCCTCGAAGGGAAGATCCAGCACCTCTTGTCTGAGCGAGCCCGCAAACAGCGTTGGGTGCCCGCCACGACCGCGGCACGTCGGCACCACGATGTCCACCGGAGGCAGCGCGGACCGATAAGCCTGAACGACGAGGGCGTAGTCTCGCGACGAGATGCCGGGCTGATCCGCCGGGGCGACGAGGAACGCCTCTGTCTCTGGATCGAGCGCCTTTACCCCGGCCTTGACCGACGAGAGCATCCCGAGGAGATAGTCACAATTCTCGACCACGCGCATCCTAGGCCTTGGGCGCGACGAGAGGACCGATGCCACCCTGTGGGCTTCGTGTCCCACCACGACCACGACCTCGTCTATACAGGGCACCCCTAGGGCCGCGTCCACCGCGGCTTCCACCACGGTGCGATCGCCCCAGGGGAGGATCTGCTTCAGCCTGCCCATCCTGCGCGACTCTCCCGCTGCCAGGATCACGGCGCCGCAGCTCATTCCGGTGAGGGCCCGGCGCAACCCTCCGCCTCCTTGAGAGCGCCGTCGGCCGCCGAACGACCGCTCTCTTCCACCCCACGCGCCATGCGCAGCCTTGCGGCAGCTACCTCAATGGCCTTGATTATCTTTGCATACCCCGTGCACCTGCAAAGGTTGCCGGATATCGCCCGCAGGACCTCTTCCCTCGTGGGATTGGGGTTGGAGTCCAGCAACGCCTTAGCTGACATGATCATGCCCGGTGTACAGAAGCCGCACTGCACCGCGCCTTCGCTGACAAAGGCCTCCTGGATCGGGTGAAGCCGGCCGTCGTGCTCGAGGCCTTCGATTGTCTCCACACGTCTCCCGTCCGCCTGGTAAGCCAGCATCAGGCAGGAATTCACGGGCTTGCCGTCGACGAGCACGGTGCACGCCCCGCACTCCCCCTTGCCACACCCCTCTTTCGCACCGGTCAGGCCCAAGTCGTCGCGGAGGAAGTCCAGCAAGGTGCGGGTCGCGGGCACCTTCGCCCTAACGTCGCGACCGTTCACGCAGAGGCTGACGTCGAAACAATGACCGCTCTCGCTCACCCAAGACCACCTGCCTTCGTCCTCGCCCTCACGTGCTCCCGCCCCCAAGCAAACGCCGCCACGCGCACAAGCCTGCGGCTCGTTCTCGTCGGGCCCCACCGCGCCACTTGTTCCGCATCCGCCCGCGTCGCTCTCGCCATCGCCGCGAGCGTCAGCTTCACGGCCGCCCGCCCATGCAGAGCGCAAGGAGCGCCTTCTGCACATGCAGCCTGTTCTCGGCCTCGTCAAACACCACCGAGTGGGGACCGTCTATCACCTCTTCAGTGACCTCGTAGCCGCGGTCCGCCGGGAGACAGTGCATATAGATGGAGTCCTCCGCGGTGAGCCTCATGCGCCTCTCGTCGCATATCCAGTCGGTGTATTTCTTCGCGATGGCCATGGACTCGTCCTTGTCCTGGGTCGTCATGAGCGCACCCCAGCTCTTCGGGTAGACCACGTGCGCCCCCTCGAAGGCCGCGTCCATGTCATGGACGACCTCAAACTTGACCCCGGCCTGCCTGGCATTGTCCTGGGCTTGTTTCATGACCTCTGGCATCAGCTCGAATCCCGGCGGATGAGCTAGGGTCACGTCCATACCGAACCTCGTCATGAGGAGGATGAGCGATTGGGGAACGGACATGGGCTTCATGTAGCTCGGAGCATATGCCCACGACATCACGAATTTTCGCCCGCGCATCTCGCCGGGGAACTTCTCCCTTATGGTCATGAGGTCCCCGAGCGCCTGGCAAGGGTGGTAGATGTCACACTGCATGTTGAAAACGGGGACCCTCGACCACTTCGCGACCTCACGTATGTACTTGTTGCCTATTCCGAAGAAGCAGTTCCTTATGGCGATGCCGTGGCCGTACCTGCTGAGCACCATTGCCGTGTCCTTGGCGGACTCTCCGTGGCTTATCTGGAGCTTGTCAGGCGTGAGATCGTGGGCGTGCCCGCCCAGCTGGGTCATCCCGGCTTCGAACGAGTTCCGCGTCCTGGTGGACTGCTCGAAGAACATCATGAAAAGAGTCTTGTCTTGCAGGTAACGGTGGGGCACTCCCATGGCGAAGAGTTTCTTGAGGTCCCACGCTACGTCCAGTACCATCTCCAGCTCTTCCAGCGTCCACTCCTGGGTCGTGATGAAATGCTTGCCGCGCAACAGCGAGTGCACAGCGCGTTCCTCCTCTCTCCCTTTCTCTCCCTTGCCGTCAATGGGTTGGCGTCACCGGCGCGTCACGACGTCACTTCCCGGTAGACCGCCGGGAAAGCGGCGTAGAGCATGGCCGATTTCACGAGATGTTCCACGCTGACCTGGTCGTCCACGGAATGAGAGTGTCTCTCCTCGCCCGGCCCGAATCCGATGGTGGGAATGCCAAGCCTGCCCATGGTGGCGGAGCCATCTGTAGCAAACACCCACTTGCCTGTACGGGGCCTCTCGCCGAAGAGCACCTCGGCGCACCTCACGCCCGCTTGCACGAGCGGGTGGCCCTCATCCAAGGACCATGCCGGGAATGACTTCTCCCACCTTGCGCGGTACCCGGTGTGGCTCATAGAGTCGTAAGTGAACAGGCTCACCTCGGCATCCTCCGCCCCGGGAAGGGAGCGGATCTCTTCGATGCACGATTCGGCGGTCTCTCCCACGGTCATCCGCCTGTCCACGCAGATCGTGCACTCGTCCGGCACTACGTTGAGCGACCCGGTCTTGCACTCGATGAACGTCACCGCGACGGTGCCGCGCCCGAGAAATGGGTCATCCTTCAACCTCGAGTTTAGAGCCTCTATCCCTGCCACTATCGGCATCATCCTGTAGACGGCGTTCACCCCGCGCTCGGGTGCGCTCGCATGGCATGACCTGCCCTTCGTGGTCACCTTGATCTCGCACCGGCCGCGGTGTCCCCGGTGGACTTGAAGGTTGGTGCACTCCCCCAACACCACGCACTCAGGCGCGATCCCCTGAGTGGTGATCATCTCATGAACCGCCCACCCGTCGCACTCCTCCTCCTGCACGACCCCGGCTACGTACAAAGTCACGTCATCGGGCAGGAGGCCGAGGTCTCTCATCGCCCTCGCGCCCCACACCATGCACGCTATGGCCGCCTTGTTGTCGGAAGCGCCCCGTCCATATATCACGCCGTCCTCGTACTTGCCCTCGAACGGATCCCATCTCCACGCCAAGCGGTCTCCAACTCCCACCGTGTCGATGTGGGAGTCGTACAGTATCTTGCGTGGCCCGGCACCCATGGTGCCGATGACGTTGCCGATCGCGTCTATCCTCACGTCATCGAACCCGGCCCTTGCCATCTCGTCGCGGATCCTTCGGATGCACGCCCCCTCATTCGTGCTGGTGCTAGGTATGGCGATGAGCTCCCGTAGGAAGGCAGCGATGTGCTCCCTGTACCTCTCCACGGCTTCCCTCAGCTTCCGCGCTCTCTCCCTGTCCATGGCGTCGCAGTTCAAATCCATACCTCCCTCTACCCCTTCCTCGACTCCTCCGGCCCACGCATCTCGCGCAAGCCGAGGCCTTCCGTCGCGGCCGGAACGAAGCGCCCCCATCCCGGCGTCCCGACGAACTGGCCGTTCGCCCATACGACCCGTCCACGTACCATGGTTATCTTGGACACGCCCTCGACCCGCATTCCCTCGTAGGGCGTGTATCCCGCCCGTGAAACCACGCCCTGTGCGCCGATCGTGCGAGCGCATCCGGGATCGAAGACAACGATGTCCGCGTCAGAACCCGGGGCGATCGTCCCTTTCCGGGGATAGAGCCCGAACAGCCTCGCCGGGTTGTACGAGAGCATCCTCACCATGTCAGGGAGAGCCATGCCGCGCCGCACCACGCCCTCATGGTAGACCAGGGGAAGCAGGGTCTCGACCCCGGGCACCCCCGGCAGGACGTCGAAGCAAGTTGCGCCCATGGTCTTCTGCTCCCGCGTGAACGCACAGTGATCAGTGGCTATGACGTCTATCTCGCCGCCAAGGACGGCGTCCCAGAGCGCAGCCGTATCCGCCGCCGTTCGGAGAGGCGGTGTCATGATGAATTCCCGAGCAGTGTCGCCAAGGTAGACCTCCTGGGTCAAGAGGAGATAGTGCGGACACGTCTCAGCATACACGTGGTAGCCCAGTCGTCGTGCCTCTCGGACCGCATCGAGCCCGGCCGCGCTGGAGACATGCACGAAATACACGGGGATACCGGCGCTTCCGAGCCGCGCGGCAACGTCTCGAATTGCCATCGCCTCCGCTTCCGGCGGACGCGACTTTGAGTGCACCGACGGCGACGTCCTCGCCTGAGCTCGGAGCGCGGATTCAAGACGTTCCACGGTGTCATTGTCCTCAGCATGGACCGTGACGAGGAGCCCCGCCTTGCTCGCCGCGTCTGACACGGCCAGGAAGTCCGCGTCTTCCAGGAGGTAGCCGGCGGACCGGTACGTCGTGAAGAGCTTGACAGCCCCCACCCCCATCCTCGCGAGCTCAGCCATCTCGCGCGGGAGGTCCGCAGGCGCTTTCGTCACGGTCATGTGCAAGGCGAAATCCACTGCAGCGCTCGCCCCCGCTTCGTCGACGCGCGCCCGCGCCGAGGTCGTCATCGGGACCCCTGGCACCTCGTCCGCGAAGTCAACGACGCACGTCACGCCTCCGCTCGCCGCGGCCTGCGTGCCGGACGCGAAGTCATCAGCGGTGACCGCGCCGCGCGATCGGAGGGCGAAATGGGTATGCGCGTCTATGACTCCGGGGAGCACGTACTTGCCTGACGCGTCCAAGACCACGGCCTCTGGAGTTGCGGGCGCGTCATCACCGACGAAGACGATCTTCCCGCCGTCCACAGCCACGTCCGAGCGGGACTCCCCGTCCGCCGTCACCACGGTCCCACCTCTGATGAGGAAGTCCACGTGGACCCTCCCCCCTTTCCGCATGCCCCAGGCGCGCCGTCGCTATCGCGATATCCTCGTGCCGCTCATGCCATCGAGGGCTTCCAGGCACTTGTCGAGTGACGCGATGATCGAAGTCCCGCCGGCCGAAGCGAAGTTCACGGACGCCTGAACCTTCGGGCCCATGCTTCCCGCCTTGAAGTGCCCTTCAGCCATGTAGCGCCTGGCTTCCTCGATGGTCATGCTGTCCAAGGACACCTGCGACGGCGTGCGGTAGTTCAGCGCGACCTTCTCCACGTCCGTCAGGATCAGAAGCACGTCGGCACCGATGTCCGTCGCGAGTTTGGCGCTAGCTAGATCCTTGTCGATCACCGCCTCGACACCGCGCAACGTATCTCCCTCTTTGATGACGGGGATGCCTCCGCCGCCCGCCGCGATGACGACCTCGCCGCTGTCGAGGAGGCTCTCTATGGCACGTCTCTCGAATATCTGCACGGGGAGGGGCGATGGAACGACCTTGCGCCACCCGCGGCCCGCGTCCTCCTTCCACACCTCGCCCCGTTCCGCCATGAAACGTCTCGCCTCTTCTTCAGAGTAGAACGGGCCTATCGGTTTGGTAGGGTTGGAGAAGGCGGGGTCAGCGGGGTCCACCACCACCTGCGTGAGCACGGTGATCACCGAGGCACGGAGCCCCGCGCGCACGATCTCATTGTGCATGGCTTGCTGGATCATGTAGCCGATGAGTCCTTGGCTTTCTGCGCCGCACACGTCTAGCGGCATCGCCGGGACGATGTCGCGCGCCGTGTGGTTCTGGATGAGGATGTTCCCGACCTGCGGCCCGTTGCCATGGGTGATGACCACCCTGTTGCCCCTTTTCAGGAGCTGGACGATGCTTCCACACGTGGACCTGACGTTGGCCATCTGTTGCTCAGGCGTGCCCTTCTCACCGGGTTTCAGAATGGCGTTGCCACCGAGCGCAACAACGATCGTCGTCTGCACCTTGCCCTCTCCTCCCCCGGATGTCCGGTCAATGGGTCCTGAGGACACCTGCTCTTCAGGAACGCGTCTCGCTCTCCCCGCCGACCCTTCCGGCTCCGCCGAGCTGCCCCCAACGGAACGGCCCGATTGGCCTAGAACGCCGGCGGTGTAATGGCCGAGATGAACACGAGATCCTTCTCTCCCACGCTCGTGATCCTGTGTGGGATCGCGCAATAGTAATAGATGCTGTCCCCTTCCTCGAGGTGGTAGCGCTCGCCGCCCACCTCAATGTCCATGGCCCCCTGAAGCACCACAGTGCACTCCTCGCCGGGATGCGCCAAGGGTTCATCGCACGTGGAGGTGCCGGGCTCGAGCGTGGCCATCATGACCTCCATCTGCCTGTTGAGATCCGGCGACAGTAGCTCGAACGCCAAATGAGACCTCGGGAACTTCAGAGTCTTGCGGCTGTCCTTCCTGACTACGGGACTATACCCGTCTGAGTCGAGCAGGAAGTAGAATATCGGAACATCCAGCGCCTCCGCGATCTTGCGGAGCGACGTTATGGACGGCTCGGCCACGTCTCTCTCGACCTGGCTCAAGAAGCTCGCGGTGAGCCCGGTCAGAGCCGCCAGCTCGCTCAAGCTCTTGCCCTGTTCTCGACGTTTCTCACGTATCTTCCTCCCGAGCAACGTCATTCCCCCTGCACTAGAAGATCTCGGGCACGCGCCTCGAGGATCGGCCCCAGTTCCTCGATGCCCGTCCCAACCTCGATGGGAGGCGGCGCCGCCCGCTCAGCGTTGACTATGTCTTTGAGCCCGTTGCCGGTTGCTATGATGACCACAGTCTCTTCACGACCTATGATGCGGCTTTCCAAGCCGGCGCAGAGACCCGCGAGGCTCGCGGCGCCCGCAGGCTCGCTGAAGACACCGGTCGTCGAACCCAGCAGCCTCATGGCGCGGAGGATCTCGTCGTCCGGCACGGCGATCATGTCTCCCCCCGACAGGCGCACCGCTTTCAGGGCTTTCGCCGGATTGCGCGGCACGCCAACGGCGATGCTGTCTGCCACGGTGTCCTCGGGCCACGGACGGACGCTGTCGGCGCCGGACTTGAAAGCCTCAACGAGCGGCCGGCATCCCGCGGCCTGAACGCCGAGGATGCGCGGGATATGCGTTATCAACCCGGTCCTGTGGAAGTCATGAAAGCCCTTGTACACGCCTGCTACGGTGCAGCCGTCGCCGACGGAAACGACCACCCAATCGGGCGCACGCCAGCCGAGCTGCTCGCAAATCTCGAAGCTCACGGTCTTCTTGCCCTCGACGAGGTAAGGGTTGATGGCCGCGTTGCGGTTGTACCAGCCCCACCTCTCGATGGCCACCGCCGACAGCGAGAAAGTGTCTCCGTAAGAGCCGTCCACTGAGACGACGGTGGCGCCGTATAGGAGCAGCTGCATCAGCTTGCCCCGGGGTGCCCGCCGAGGCACGAAGATGCTCGACCGGAGCCCCATCGAAGCCGCACACCCCGCGAGCGAAGACGCGGCATTCCCCGTGGACGCGCAGGCGACGACGCGCCGGCCGGCCGCTTTCGCCCGGACTGCCGCGATGGCCGATGCCCTGTCCTTGAGCGATCCGGTGGGGTTCACTCCTTCGTCCTTCACGAACAGGGAGCGCGCACCGAGGGCGCGGGCAAGCCGTTTGGCGTCGTAAAGCGGGGTCCACCCGACGCGAAGCGGCGGCTTTTCCCAAGCGGGATCGACCGGCAGGAATGGCAGATAGCGCCACATGGAGCTCTCGCCGGTGGCGGCGAAGCAGTCGCGCCTGAGACGGGCGCGTCTCGCGTCCCGCCCGCTGTGCCTCCCCATCCTGTCCATCGCGCCCGCAATGACGTCATAGTCGTATACGACATCCAGGATGCCTTCAGTTCCGCAGGACGGGCATGTGAGCGCGCCGCCACGTTCCTCGACGACTCCGCAGCACGAGGTGCACTCGAGGTGCCTTATGTGTTCCACCCGCCGTCCTCCCGGAATGCCCACGAACACCCCCTGACAGGAGAATCCAAGCTCAGGAGGGGATGTTTAGCGTGGCTTAACACTAGAGTACATATTCAATTCACATTGAAGAGATCCTTCTATTTCAGGAATGTTTTCGCGCTCTGATCGCAAGAGGCTTTTTCCTCTTCCCATCTCGGAGTTCGAGGCGAGGAATCCGGAAGGATGTTGGCGTTCATAGCGCCGATGCTATGCGCGGCGTCATTCCGCGGGGATCCCTGCGTCCACGCACTGCGACCACCCCGCTTCCACACCTAGTGATACCACGAGATGGCCGAACGAAACAAGGCACGGGCGCGGCCGCTGGGTCAAGACGCAGCCTGTGTATCTCGCAAGGCCTGCACAGCCAGCGCGCACTCAATGCGCTTCTTCTGGATGGCGCACGCCACGGGATCAGGGATGAGGATGTCCCCCGACGACGCGTATGCGCTTGCATGACACCCGCCACTGCAGATGAACCTGGCCCAGCACGCTGCGCATCCCCGCTTCGTGTAAACGTGGGCGCCCCGGAACCTCTCCACGAGCGCGCGGTCGGTCTCTCCCCTGAATACGTCGCCCATGAGGAAGTCGCGTCGTCCCACGAACTGGTGGCAAGGGTAGATGCCTCCGTCGGGCGCCACGGCCAGATAGTCCACACCCGCGCCGCAGCCCGAAAGGCGTCGCGCAAGGCACGGACCGCCTTCGAGATCGACGTTGAAATGATAGAAAGAAAACCCGCTTCCCCGGCGCTGTCGCTCCACGAAAAGCTCCGCCAGGCGTTCATACTCGCGGCCGATGGCATCGAGGTCCTCCATGCGGATCCCATACGATGCGTCGCGCGCCCCAACCACGGGCTCCACTGATATGCTGAGGCAGCCAAGGTCCGCAAGGTGCAAGACGTCGGACGCGAAGTCCAGGTTCGCCCTGGTATAGGTGCCCCGCACGAAGTACGACTCAGGCCGGCGGCTCGCAACGAACCGCTTCACTCTGGGGACCACCTCATCGTAGCTACCGCCGCCGCCCGGCGCGACGCGCATCCTGTCGTGCGTCTCCCTTCGTCCGTCGAGGCTTAGCACCACGAGCATGTCGTTTTCGTTGAGAAAGCGGGCCACGTCATCGTCGAGGAGGACTGCGTTGGTGGTCAAAGTGAAATCGATACGCTTCCCGAGGCGGTCAGCCTCCGCCCGCCCGTACTCTACGGTGGACTTCACCACGCTGAAATTGAGGAGAGGCTCGCCGCCGAAGAAGTCCACGTTGAGATTGCGGCGCTTGCCCGACCGGGCGAGCAAGAAGTCCATCGCGGCACGCGCCACCCGCTCGGGCATGAGTTCCCTCGTCATGCCGAAGCTCCCGGTCTTGCCGAAGCAATACCGGCACCTGAGGTTGCAATCATGCGCCACGTGTAGGCAAAGGGCTTTGACGAGGACCTCGCCCGCGGGCTCGTACGGCTCGTCAGGGGCAAAGGGAGGAGACAGCCGGCCGGTGGACACCATCTCGTCGATCTCGTCGTACGCTTCCGCCACCGCCTGCTCCGTATGAACGGACCCGAGCTTTCGGATGACCTCGTCTCTCGAGCCCCGGTCTCTCGAGCCCCCGTAAGCCGCGGCTACATCGGCGGCCACTTCGTCTAGCTCGTGGAGACCGCCTGTCTTCACATCGAGAAGCAGGTTCACTCCGAGCACCGAGAAAACGTGCCAATTGGCCTCCTTGAGCACTCCATACGATCCCACGGCGTCCCGCGTTTCGCTCAGAGCGTCCCCTACGTTCCGAGCCACTCGAGGTTCGCCAGCGCCTCCGGTCTGTCCGGCCCCTCCGGTCTCCCCGTCCGTTCCGGCCTTTCCGGCCCGCCGACCCATCCTCGTTTGCCGCGCCGCGCCGTCACCCTGGCCCGCCGCGCATCCGCGCCCCGCGGCAGTCTCTCGTTGACGCTGTCGCCAGAGGTCCTGCGAGCTCACTTCCCGCGCTGCCTGCACACCTGATTGCCGACGGTGCACGATGTCTTGCACGCCGACTGGCACGACGCCTGACACTCCTTGCAGCCGCCCGTGGCAAGGCCGGCCTTGGTGGATCCTGCGCTCACCGTGCGAATGTGCTTCATCGAGCCCTTCCGCGTCACTCCGATCACGTTCCCTTCGCTATGTACTGCCGAGGCACCGCGCACTTCTGTGCGATGTGCCACATGTGCGATGTGCCACACCATTGATCGCCAGTGCCGGACACGCGTCCCCGGGTCCGGCCTACTCCCAGGTCAAGGCGGCTCGGTACCCCGCTCCCAAACGGAAACCCGGGATGTTCCACGGAACATTATAGCATCAGCCTCTTCTCCTGCGAAAGCCACTGGCTCAAATTTCCCCAGCAACCGCGCGTACGGACGTTGTCCACCCCGCGCCGTGAGGCTATAATTGTCCCAGAATCATCGGGACCCTCGATTCTCGATCGAGTGAGCAGCAGCGTCGGCCAAAGGCCGCGTGATGCATCCCTGCGAGCGGCGTGACTCGGTGAGGCCTCGCCACGCTTCGGCGCGTCTCTTGCAGCATGGCGCCACGGCACTGCCGCTCGGCCGCCCGTCGAGATCGCCACGGAATCCCAAATCACAAGCTGGGAGGCAGGAGCTCATGTCATCGGCCACACAGTCCCCGTCGCCATCGCGGCGCATGCGAGGGTTCGTCCAACTCGCCGACCCGAAGATATGGGTCGCGTCCACTGTTCCCATGTTCGCGGCGGGCGCGCTCGCGTACGCGGACACGGGCCGCTTCGCTGTGGGATGGTTCGTGCTCACCCTCATCGGGATCTACGCGGTGGAAGTGGGTAAGAACGCCGTAAACGAGGTGGTGGACTGGCGCTCCGGCGCGGACAGGTTCGTGTCCCCCGAGGACGCCACTCCGTTCTCGGGTGGCAAGAAGACCATAACCGGCGGCTTGCTGTCAGAGCGGGACGCCGTGTGGATAGCCGTGGGCAGCTTCTCAGTGGCCGCGATCGTCGGTGCGGCCATAGGCTTCCTCCGAACCCCCCACGCCTTCTGGATCGCGGCGCTCGGCGGATTCCTGGCTCTCGCGTACAGCGCGCCGCCCCTCTCCTTCTGCTACCGTGGTCTGGGAGAGCTCGTCGTAGGGGTGACCTTCGGCCCGCTCCTGTCGCTCGGCACGTACGTGGTCCTGGCTCAGGAGCTTTCAGCCAGGCCTCTCGCGCTCGGCGTGCCTCTCGGCATCCTGATAGCGACGGTCCTCTGGATCAACGAATTCCCTGACTTCCAGGCGGACAAGCGAGCGAACAAGCGAAATCTCGTCGTTCGCTTGGGGAAGGCAAGGGCGAGGGTGGTGTACGCCTGGCTCCTCGGCAGCGCAGAGCTGGCAGTGGTCGGCGTCGCCGCGTATTTTGGCAACCCGTGGGCCATTCTCGGCCTGGCGGGAGGCATCGAGGCGTTCCGCGCCGCGAGGGTGTGTTGGCTTGCGTACGATTCCACTCAGGAACTCGTACCGGCCAACGCCGGCACGGTGAAGACCTACATCCTCACGGGCGCCGGGCTCATCGCAGGGATGTTGATGGGCCGGTGGTTGCCATCGTAGTTGCCCCTTCGCTGCAGGTCGGCTAGCGCCGATGAGGTCTCGCTCGCTGCGATCGACCAGCCACGCTCGGCTCGCCAAACTCACATCCTTGAGGCCGAGGACGCGTTGTGCGCGACATCCGCACGGGTAACACCTGCGAGGCGTTCTCGGCCCCAGCTCAGTCCCGGCTCGCGGCCTCCGGCCACCGCCCTCTGTTCTGGCGTCTGGGGTTTGCACACTGCTCGGAGGCCGCGTCCTCGTTGCCGCCATGAACCCGTGTCCCAGGGCACAGGCGACTGCGTTGCGGCCCTGGGACTAGGACCAGTCGTGCGCGCGCACCCATCCTATGGACACAAGGCACCCCGCGACGTAGAGCACAATGCCCGCGCCGGCCACCAGCAAGGGGAGCCACACGGATCGCCCCAGGGTCGCCGCCCAGGCGGGCGCCTGCACTTGCGCGCGCCCGATAGCAGCGGACACGGCCATTGCGACTGCGAACACGCCCAACATCACCATGCGGTTGTAAGCAGCCGCCCTCGCATATCCGAGGCAGAAGAACATCGCGAGGTACACCGCCAGGACGACCAGGAGCACTCCGAAGAACGAGGCCACCGAGAGAAAACTCCCCAGGACCAGGCTCGAGGTGACCACCGCGTCCCCCGGCGCCGCCCACGTCCCGACCCTCGGAGCGATGATCCCCTGGGCGACCACGGCAAGCCCTCCGGAAAACACCGCGAAGACGACGGCCACCATGAACGTCGACAGGAATTTGCTTGTCACGATGGCCGCGTCAGAGAGAGGCAGCCCCTTCAGGAACAGGAGCGCCCGGTTCTTGTCCTCGTCGTAGGTGGACCTGATCGCGTACCCGTACACCGAGAGAGTCATCTGGAGTGCGACCACCGCGCCGACATCCTTCAGCGCGAAAGCGAGACTCGTCGCGATCACCGCCCCGACCACCAGGTAGAAAGCCAACATCCTCCTGCCCTGGATTAGGTCCTTCCACACGAGGTCTAGCACGCTTCATTCCCCCTCACGATCGCCACCAAGATGTCGTCCAGTGAGACTGGGAGCACGCGCGGCTTCGTACCCGCGAGACTGCGGATCTCCCTTTCAACGTCTTCAGAGAAGGCGGACGTTATACCCGTGAACGTTAGGTCCTCGATCTTGTGCGCTGCAAACGCCCTGCCGAGGGTCCCGCGCACGGCTCGTTCCACCTTCGCCCGGGCTTCGGCGACAGCCCTCTCGAGATGGGCGGGGTCGCGCGCTCCACCGTCCTCAGGCAGCAAGGGAAGCGGAAAGGAGACCCTCTTCCATCTGGCGAGCACGTCGTCTTTCACGTCCGAGATGACGACCTTTCCCTCGTTGATGAACGTAACGTAATCCGCGACCTTCTCAACGTCCTGGGTGATGTGGGTCGAGAAGAACACGCTTCGCCTCTCGTCCTGGATGACCGACATGAGCTCCGACAGGACGTCATGGCGCACGACCGGGTCCAGCCCGCTCGTCGGCTCGTCGAGTATGAGGAGCTCTGGCCGGTGCGAGAGGGCGAGGGCAAGTCCGAGCTTCACCTTCATGCCCTTGGAAAGCGACTTCACGGGCTTGGAGCGCTCGATCCCAAACCTCTCCAGGGTCGAGGCGTAAAGGCGGCCGTCCCATGTCGGATAGTACTTGGCGACGAAGGCACCAAGCCATGCTGGAGTGACCTCCTGGTAGAAGTGGGGCTCTTCGCCCAGGTAGCCAATGTGCCTTTTCACCTCGGTCTCGCAAGTCACGTGGTCAAGGCCGAGCACCGCGACGGTGCCTGCGGACTTCCTCACCATGTTCATGATTATCTTGATGGTCGTGCTCTTCCCCGCGCCGTTTGGTCCGATGAACCCCATGATGTACCCCCTGGGCAGCACGAAAGACACTTCCTTCAGCTCGAACTTGGGGTACCGCTTGCCCACGCCCGACAGCGCGAGCGCGGGGGCATCGGGGTCCCCGGAGCCCTTTGCTAACGCCGCGGCTCTCATTGCCGCTGCCTTCGTTCCCCTCGCGTTCTCGTCCACCGTTGCTCCCCCGCGCGTGGTCGCCGTCGCTTGCGTTCTCACACCCATCAATCCATCGCCTCCCTGACAAGTCGCAGGAACTCCTCGTCGGTGACTCCGCTTCCCCGCGCCTCTGCCACGATCTCCGAAAGCCGCTCCCGGAGGGATCGCACTCGAATCTCCTTCAGGCGCCCCGCGTCCAAATCCGCCACGAACGAGCCCAAGCCCGCCCGCGTCACTATGATCCCCTCCGCCTCGAGCTCCGCGTAGGCTCTCTTCGTCGTTATCACGCTCGTTCCCACCTGCTCAGCGAGCTGACGAATTGACGGCAGGCTTCCGCCCGCCGCAAGCTCGCCTGACAGCACTTTCTCTCTTATCTGGTCCACTATTTGCTTGTACAAGGGCACGGGGTTGTTGTATGAGATGGCTATGTGCATCGCTTCACGCTCTGTGTATATCGTCTATACACAGTATAGACACACTGCTGGCAGAAGTCAATAGTGGAACGGACGTTGGTGGGGAGCCGTTGCTTCGAGGTTGAGGCGCTGCTTTGATACTTCTGTGCTTTGATGCTTCTGATCGAGCCGACTCGAGTCGACTCGAGATGCCCAGCACACTTGATTGAGCGCAAGGCGGTGCGAAGCCCGTCAAGCCCGGTCCTGAACGTCAAGCGCCTTCACGAATGTCAAGCACCTTCACGCCGTACGGTTCCAGAGCGAGTTCGAGCGAACAGAGATCACTTCCGCGCACGCTCGCAGGGCATGGAGACAACTGTCCCCTCAGGGCCCGCATGACGTACACGGCTTCATGGTCTATGCCCGCAAGACGGCCGCCAGGCGCTGCCAACTTCGTGCGGACCAGTTCGCCTGTGAAGTTGAGCGCCACCAGGACACGACTGCGACCGTGCTCCCTGTAATAGGCAAGACCGGCGTCTTCCCTGGTCATGTCGAGGAAAGTGAGCGATCCGCGCCGCAGGGCGGGAGTGTGCCGCCTCATGTTGCACAGATCCCTGTACATGGCGATAACGACAGGGTCACCGGCTTCCCATCGAATCTTGAAGGGATCGAACAGCGACGGCCTCTCCTCTTCGCCTATCTCCTGCCCATTGTATATGAGAGGAATCCCGTCAAGGGTGAAAAGGCAGGTCGCCGCGACCTCGTAGCCCCTGCGCCCGAGCGTATGCATCGCCCGAAGCTGGTCATGGTTTTCGAGGTAGCGTAACCTCAACGAGTCCATCGGGAACGAACGTCGGTCGTTTTCTATCAAGTCCTTGACCGCTCTGGCTGGGAGCCCGCTTGACAGGACCTGTTCAAGGATCTTGGGAAGAGTCTCCTCGTAAGTGACGTCGAAGGCGGCCGCATTGTGAGCCGGCTCGTGCGACTCCGCCAGCAGGAGCGCGTCGGGTTTGACAGCCTTCAGAGCCCGCCTCGCCGCCCTCCAGAAGTCCGTGGGCACGAGCGCCGCCACGTCGCACCGGTACCCGTCTATGTCGAACTCCTCCACGTAGTGGCGCATAACCTTAATCATGTAGCCCCGTAGCTCGGCGCTGGTGTAGTCGAAGGCGACCACGTCATCCCAGCCGAATCCCGCACATTGGATGTTGCCGTGCGCGTCCCTCCGATACCACTCGGGGTGCGCCACGGTCAGGGGGCAATCGAGCGCGCTGTGATTGGCGACGAAGTCCATGATGACCCGAATGCCGTGGTCGTGCGCGGTCCTCACGAGCCGGCTGAGGTCCTCCGGAGTCCCAAGGTCAGGGTGTATGCTCAGGTAATCGTAGATGGCGTATGGGCTTCCGAGACTCCCTTTTCGTCCGCGCCTACCGATATCGTGAATCGGCATGAGCCAAATGCACGTGGCACCCAGGTCCGCGATACGGGGGATCCCCCTCGTCACGCCCTCGAGGTTGCCTTCATCGCTGAAGACCCGCGGAAACACCTCATAGATCACGGCATCGCGCACCCAGTCAGGGCTTGTGACCGCCTTGAACCTTCCGAATCCGCAGGCCTCCTGCCGCGGCGCCGGAGTGCGCACCTCCCCGCCTGGCGCGACTTCCACCACGGAGTTCACCGTGCCGTGCTCGTTGAGCATCATGCACGGGTTGTGCGGATCGCGCGTCCACTCTCCGTCCACGACGAACTTGTACTCGTGCGCTCCCTCTCCCAACGGAACGACGGTCTCCCACACTCCGTTGGAATGCCTGCACATCTCCCAGTCCGTCGCCTGCCAGTTGTTGAACTCGCCGGCGATGTAAGCCCGAGAGGCGCGCGGGTTGAAATAACGAAACTTGACCCCACGGCTTGCGCGCGCGGGGCCGAGCCCTTCGAAGACCTCGCCCAACTTCCTGCCTCCTCCCACCACACGGGCCGGAGCGTCAAGGCATAGCCCGCATCCGGCATTTTCATTATAGCGGCGAGCCTGGACGCTGGGCAAAAGAACATTCTTCCTCACTTTCCGAACGTGCGGGACATCATCTGTCCCGCCTGGCCTCTCTGAGGCTTCGAGCCATCACTCCCACCGCCAGAACCTTGCGGCAACGATGAAGGAAACGACGGCCCACGCTACGAGGACTCCGACGTCAGTAGCCGGGCTGTACTCCGGAGGCGCCGCCACCATGATCTGGCGGAGAAGGTCTCCGAGATAGCTGAGCGGCATGGCCCTCACCACAGGACGCAGGAACGACGGCATTATCTCGATGGGGAAGAAGATTCCGGAGAGGAACATCATTGGGAACTGGACGATCTGCACGAACCCCACCCCGGCCTCCTCGGTCTTGGGGAATGCCGCGATCATGTAGCCCATGCTCACAAACGTGAGCGCCCCCAACAGCACCGCGCCAAGGAGAGCGGGCCAGCTGCCGAGGATCTTGACGCGGAACACCGTGTATCCTATCACGACGATGAGAACGGTTTGGATGAGGGCCATCGTTATTCTCACTACGACCTCCGACACTAGGAGCAGCCCTCTCCTCAAAGGTGTCGCGCCGAGGCTCTTGAGCACCTTCTGCTCGCGCAGGCTCACCGCGCGCATCGCGCCGAACAACCCCAACTGCATGAGGGCCATGGCCAAGATGCCGGGGAGGATGAAGTCCACCATGCGCAGATCAGCGCTCTCCACCGGCTGCGCCACGACCTGGAGGATCCTGGGCCTGCCGGTCATGCGCCTTTCCGCCTCGTCGAGGATCTGCTCCACGACAGGCACGAGGACCTGCCTGGCCGTGGGCTTTGTTTCGTTGTAGTACACGCGCACTTCGAGGGGTTCACCGCCGCCCATCAGCGCTGCGAAGGAAGGCGAGGGCACCTCCACCACCAGGCTCCTCTCGCCCTTCTTGAGGGCTTGAAGCTCGCTCTCCCTATCCCCCGTGTGGGTCCTGAAGACCGGGACCGACTTGGCTCCCTCGAGCAACCCTTCACCCAGTGGGTTTCCCGAATCACACACGATCCCCACGTCGTACGTGGAAGTCCCTTCGTTTGAGAATATGAAGCCGAAGAGCAATATGAAGATCACCGGAAAGAGCAAGAACCAGAACAGGCTCATCTTGTCGCGTCCGATATCCCGCGCGTTGGCGAGCACGAGCTGCCAGAAGGTCCTCATCACTCTCGTATCCTCCTTCCCGTGAGCTTCAGGAACACGTCCTCAAGCGTGGCTCGCCTCACTATGACGTCGTCCAGGTGGAAGCCCCCGTCCGTCGAGAGCTGCATCAGTGCGGCCATAGTAGCCGGCACGTCGCGCGTGTAGAGCGTGGCGCTGTTCCCGCTGCAGCGAGCGCGGCTCACTCCCGGCAATCTTCCGAGCGTCTCATCGTCGGCTGATAGGGAATTGGAGAACTCGATGGCCTGCTCCTGAGAATGCTGGGCGATCAAATCCGCAGGGGAGCCGAACGCAATGACCTTGCCGCGATCCAGGACCGCCACCCTGTCGCACAGCCTCTCAGCCTCGTCCATGTAGTGGGTGGTCAGGAAGACCGTCTTGCCGCGGCTGCGGATGCTCCGTATGACATCCCACAAGCTTCGCCTCGCCTGAGGGTCGAGCCCGGTCGTGGGCTCGTCCAGGAACACCAAGTCCGCGTCGTTCACCATCGCGATGGCCACCCCGAGCCGTTGCGTCTGCCCGCCCGAGAGGGCTCGCACCATCGTGCCCGCCTTCGCAGTAAGGCCGACCTGCTCGATGACGTCGTCCACGGGAACGGTTCGCCG
Organism: Bacillota bacterium; assembly: GCA_024653485.1. Lineage (NCBI taxonomy): Bacteria > Bacillati > Bacillota > Bacillota bacterium. Next base: position 144,613 of record JANLFY010000009.1, read on the forward strand.
ATAGAAGCTGGCAAAGAGCGTCATGACCTCTTTCACCGTGAGACGAGGGTACAGTCCGCGCGCCTGCAACTGCACTCCTATGCGCGAGCGCACCTCCCTGCCTTGCCTCGCGGGGTCCATGCCCAGCACCTGCACGTCACCGGCGTCGCGCGAACGAAGCCCTACAAGGATCTCCACTGTCGTGGTTTTGCCCGCCCCGTTGGGGCCGAGCATGCCGAATACCTGGCCGCACTCTACCCTGAGATCGAGGCCGTCAACCGCCACAGTCCTGCCGTAAGCCTTGGTGAGGCCCGAAACGACCACAGCGTCCTCCATCCTCATCCCCCTTTCCCAATGTCTTCTCGGGCGTCTTCGCGGACGCACGCGCCCCGCTGTGCGGCGCTCACCGCCGCGTTCAGCTCTCTCGCCCGTCGTCGTCGCCCCTCATATCGCGGCTGCACCGGAATTCGTCCCTCGTGATCCCCATGATGATCTCGTCCCAGTACCTACCGTCATAGAAGCGCTGTTCGCGGATGCGCCCTTCTTCCTTGAAACCGCAACTCAGATAGCACCGTCGCCCGCGCTCGTTGTACTCGAAAACACGCAGGTTCACCTTGTGCATGTTGAGGAAGTTGAAGGCGAAACCCAGTGCCAGCTTGATCGCCTCCCTGCCTATGCCCTTTCCAAGGAGATCTTCGCGGCCTATGACGATGCCGAGCTCGCAATGGCGGTTCCTGTAATCGATGTTGTGAAGTCCCACAGAGCCTATGTACTCAAGTTTAGGATCATCCTTCATGGCGATGACGAAGACTCCCTCGTTCGGAACGCCGCGCTGGTGCAGTTGTCGGTCGACGAATTCCGCGGTCTGCTCCGACGACTGCGGGAACAGCGGAAAGGAAAGGTACCGGTTTATGTTCTCGTTGTTCACCCAGCGCTGGACGGCATCCTGGTCTTCGCGCCTGAACTCCCGGAGCACGATCCTCTCGCCGCGCAACATTGGCCGTCTCTCCCTTCGGCGTACTGCGCTAATAGTAGCACAGGTAATCATACCCAGGCAAGAGGGATTCATCTGCGAAAATCCTGAAGACTGACGCGGCTCCACTCAAAGAGATCGCGGCGGCACCGGATGAAGTGAATGTCTGCAGTGGAGGAGGCGAGGTTCGCGGCGCAAGGAGGAGATGAGGTCTTGGTGTCACTCGAAGGAGGAAGGCACGCAGGACGAGGGTGTGAGGAACATGCTGTCCTGGACAGCCGTGACGGGCGGGACTCACCCGAACGGCGTCAAACGGTGGCGAACGTCAAACGGTGGCAAGCAGTGTCGAACGGCCTGGCACGATGTCGCAAGGCCTGGCGCGGCCTCGCGCGGCCTAGCGCGGCCTCGCGCGGCTTCGGACGACAGCTGACGGCCTCGCACGATGGCGGACGGCAGCGCACGGCGACGCGCGGCAGCGCTCGTCGGCGGGCGGCAGCGGGCGACGATGGGTATCGCCGCCCGCCGCGTGCGCCGCTGCACGGAGCAGCCCGCAAGCTGCTATAGACTCCGGAAACCCTCAAGAGGGGGCCCCCTTTCATACGCATGAGCACACGCATGAGCATACGCATGAGGCTCAGAAGCCGCCCCCTCAAGGCTGGACGCCGAAGTGGTCCGCGATACCGAGGTAGATGTAGTATCCCTCGCGCCACGTGTAACCCATGTCCCTGAGCCGCGCCTCCTGATACGGGTTGCTGATGTAGGACGCTTCCGTCAGGATCGACGGCATCCACGTGTTTCTGAGCACGTAGAAGTTAGCGGTGCGCGCCCCTCCATCGGGAAGCCCAAGCCCAGCGACGAGCCTCCGGTGGACGTCGTTACGGAGATCGAGAGCGGTTGCGCCGGCGTACGTGTATGCGTACGTCTCGGTCGCGTTGTAGCTCTGATTGTACGAGGCATTGTGATGGACAGAGATGAATCTGTCAGCGCCCCACTCGTTCGCCGCTGTGGTCCTCTCACCGAGGGTCACGTCGACGTCGCCGGTCCGTGACATCTTCACGGTGGCGCCGCCGTACTCGACGAGGCAGTTCCGCAAGGCCGTCGCCACCCGAAGGTTCACGTCGGCCTCGCGCAGCCCGGAGGGTCCTATGGCGCCGGGCTCTGGTCCGCCGTGCCCGGGGTCGATGAAGATCTTCACTCCCTGAAGCCCGCCGCGCGCGAACGCCGCAGGCGACGCGACCGCCAAGGTCAGCGCGGCGGTCAACGCCGCAGCGCACACCGCAATCGCTCTCGCCCTGCCAACTCCTGTCGTAACCACTCTGACCGTGCGCTCTACCATCATGCTTCTCAATCTCACTCCCACTCGCTTCGTCTTCAGCCGTTTCGTCTTCCCTCATCCCGTCTTCACTCATTTCGTCTTGACTCGCTTCGTCCGCACTCGCTTAGTCGCCCCTGCTCGGCCCCGCCCCCGGTCAGGTCCGCGAGTCCCTCCCTCGCCTCCTCCACCGCGTCCGCTGCGCCTCCACGGGGGCGGCGTACCGGCCTAGACATCTCAGGTCCGTGGACGAGGCGTGCGAGGAGCCCGCCGGGCCTTCCCCGACAGCCCCGAACCGCCTCAAGCGAACAGCCACGAGTCTCGCGGAACTTCCTCGGAGGCCCACAGGGGGGCCGGACACCTCAGAAGTTGATGGCCAAGCCGGCCGTGAGCCTGCCGTAGCTCCTTCCTGTCTCGGTCCACCAATGCTCGTACCACGCCCTGGCGCTGGTGTTCGGGCTGAGCTCTCTTGTTAGCCTCACAGACACGGCCAGAGTGGGCGTGATGTCCGCCTGAGCGAAGCTGCTCTCTTGCTCCCCGTTCTCGGGAGATCCGCCGTGCGCCGCGGCCTCGTCGACGAACCTCAGCCAAGTCACACCCACGCTCGCCTCCGTGTCGCCGGATACTCGCCGGTCGTAGCCGATCGAAAGGCCCTCGGTGTTCTGGTCAAACGGAAGGCCCTGCCCGCCGGAGCGCGAAGCTACGCTAGAGTAGTACGGCGCGAACCTCGGCGCGATCCTCCCATACGACAGCGTGAGCCTGTGGACAGGCGTATTCAAGATATCTGCCCTGACGGCGAGAGCGGGCACCCATCCATCCGTGCGGAACTCAGGATATAGGGTGGAACTCGATCTGAAAAGCGCCGCCTCAGCCGCGATCGACCGGCCGAGCGCGTCCAAGGAGACATCCACGGACACGCCGGACTCGTCCCCAAGACCGCTGACGAGGTATGTCAGCGCCATGGACGCGTGCTCCCACGGCCTTTCCACCCTCAACGCCAGGAGGTCATCAGCCCGCGTGACGAACGAGCTATTGTAGTAGTAGCCCGAGCTCAGCCTGGCCCACACCCCGGTGAAAGCCAGGCCGTGCGCCGCGACGTCCGCGTATACGCCCTCGGGCGCCTCGAGATCGGTCCTGCCGAGGAGCCCGATGGGACCCAATGAGAACCTGCGCTTTCCCGCAGAGACCTGAAAGCCCCGGCCGGCGTACCTCGCCCAGGCCTCGTCGACCAGAAGAGGACGCGCCATTGCGGGCATCCACGGGCTCGCGTCGCTGGGGCTGCCCACGCCCCAGAACCCCTGCATTGAGAGACGGGCGAACGCCTGGATGCTCTCACCGAACCTCGCGTCGACCATCAGATCCAGGTCCTGCCCGATGCTGGGGAGCGTGATGCCGGACGGCCTCGGCGGCAAGTAGTCATCGCCGGGGTTCGTGCCTGTATCGGCGTCCGTGTCAGCGTCGCCGTCCGTGCCTGTTTCGGCGTCCGTGCCTGGCTCGCCGCCCGTGCTAGGGTCGCCGTCCGCGCCAGCACCGCTGTCCGCGCCGGCGTCGCCCGAGCCCCCAGGATCCTCTGGTCCAGCGGGGATCTCGCCGAGGAACACCTCAGCGGTGACAGCCAGCGTTCCGCCTATGTAGAGGAGCGGGCTCCCCTCTCCCTTGACCACGACGCGCCCCGGACTCGCGCCCACCCCCTCGTACTGCGTTTGACGCCCCGATCGAAGGCTGTCTTCTCCCCCCGCTCCGGCGATCGCGGCGGCGGGCAGCGCAGTCATGAGAGCGAGCACGACCACGCACGTTCGCAGGAACCGTGCGACCCGTCTCTCGGGCAGCCGAATGGTTCTCGTAAGGGGACTGAAACGAGGAGCGCCACGCTTCGATCTCGACCTCATGATGGCACGATCATCCTCTTCCGTCATATGATGCGTTCGCCTTCCGAGCCTGCGTCAGCGCGAAAGCACGCAGTCCCGGAAGGCGCATTTCCACCCGCTATTTCGCTGCCGTCCCCCGCAGATCCTGCTTAGGGCGCAGTCCTGCCGCCAGGGAATGACAGGAAGAGGGCCAGGCGCATCGCCCGGTCGCGCCCGTCCGAAATCATAGGGCGCGCCGCGGCGGGACACAATAGACGCAAGACGGGTACGGGTCCCAATCCGGACCGGAAAGCCACCCCGCTTACGAAAGGAGAGCTCGTGACGTGGACAACAGGATAATGTGCAGCGTGAGCAACTGCCACTACTGGAAGAACGGCAACATCTGCGGTGCGTCTCAGATCATGGTCACCTCAGACAGGCTAGCCCAGCAGAAGCCGGATAGTTTCGACGCTCCGCAGGCGTCAACGGCACCGCCAACCCCCGCGGGAAGGTGTGAGGAGACCTGCTGCAAGACGTTTGTCCAGAAAGGGTCGGACAAGACCCACGTTGACAGCGTGCAGCGCATGTGAGCGGGCACCTTGCTCTCCCGCTAGCGGCCCTCCTGCTGGCGGCGTCGGCCGGGGCTCTCCCCTCTCCAGATTCGCCTCCACGGCTGATCGAGCGGGGCCCAAAGCCCCGGCGCCCGCCTCGAACAGTGCCGGCTCCGAACCGACCGCGCTGGACCTTCACGGCTGCACCGTCACCCAGTTGCGGCGATGGCCGGAGCGGAAACGCAGGACCTGTCGCGTCAGGAGGCCGCAGCCAGGCGACGGGCGACGCAAACGAAAAACGCGCCAGCACGGGTGTGCTGGCGCAACTGTCGCTCCGGCCCTAATGACTAGTGCCCGGGATCGAGCCTGGGCGCTGAGCCGTACCAGCCTTCGCTGCGCGTTACAAAGGCGGTACAAAGGATGGTGCCCGGGACGAGACTTGAACTCGTACGGGGGTTACCCACACGCCCCTCAAACGTGCGCGTCTGCCATTTCCGCCACCCGGGCACATACCTCAAGCGTATTGAGCTTTCTATGTCAATGATTATAGTCCGCTCATCGCGAAATGTCAACACACGTTCAGCCGTCTGTCGTCGGCCTGTGATAATGTCACCCTGTAAGCGGTCTGAGAAAATGTCACCCC